>JAHZEH010000352.1 GCA_019421925.1 Clostridia bacterium | reverse complement strand
TACTCCACCTCCATGGAGGGGGCGGGCTCTGCGGAGGACCTTCTCCTGAGCGGTGCAAAAATCGGGGTGAGCAGATATGTGGTACACTCCGCGGCGACCACCCCGGGTCAGGTCCGCCACATCAACGACTTCATCTATGAACAGGCGGCCAGCCATCCGGAATTTATCGGCTTTGCCACGCTCCATCCCTTCATGGAGGGGCTGGAGGAGGAGGTCGAACGCGTTCTGGCATTGGGGTTTAAGGGCGTTAAGCTGCACTCGGATTTTCAGCAGTTCAATCTGGACGACCCCCGGGCCATGGGGCTCTATGAGGCCATTGAGGGACGCATGGTGCTGCTCCTCCATATGGGGGACAAGACCAAGGATTTTTCCGCCCCCCGCAGGCTGGTACCCGTGCTGGAGCGGTTTCCGCGTCTCCAGGTGATTGCGGCTCATTTCGGGGGATATAACGCCTGGGCGGAGTCCAAGCGCCATCTGGTGGGCAGGCAGGTGTATTTCGACACCTCCAGCTCTCTGTTCAAGCTGTCCCCTCAGGAGGCGGTGGACATGATGCGGGCCCATGGCATGGACAAAATGCTCTACGGTACGGACTACCCCATGTGGACCCACGAGGAGGAGCTGAGCCGGTTTCTGGCGCTGGATCTGACGGAGGAGGAACGGAATATGGTATTCTACGGCAACGCTGCAAAACTTCTGGACCTGGAGGGCGCACAGAGCGCCTGCGCCCGGATATAAAAACTGGAACACGCCGGAGGCGCGGGGGGAATTTCCTCCCGCGCCTCAGATTTACCGGCAAACCTTTGGGATGGGGACTGCCAGCCCCGCGCCCCCTGCTTCCAGTTTCAGGCAGCCTGTGCTTTTAAATGGATAAAATCCCAAAGAATACCAGCCGGGATAGGCCGGCTTCGGAAACCCCTTGGTCCCCAGGAAAGGGCTGGAGGGCTCTGTCTTTGGCAAATAGATGCATTGCGGCAATATGAAAGGCGCGGAGGGGAATTTCCCTCCGCGCCTTTTTCGTGGGCCGGCCTTATTTTTGTACCCGTGGGAGAACCTCGTTTGCAAAGAACTCTTTCACTGATTTGGGCTGGACGGAGTGAATCTGATCTTCGCCTTCGAATTTTACGGAGACTGCCTGGACGCATTCGCCAAAACAGAAAGCCGCCTTGATCTCGACCTGCTCATCCAGGCCCTTCTCTGCGATCAGGCTTTGAAGATTGCTGATAACGTCATAGGAACCCTTGAGATGACAGGCGCTGCCAACACAGACGACGATTGTGACCATTGTTAACTCCCCCTTACTCAGCGCTATGGCCGTAGTGTACATGCAGCAGTTCGTGGGCCTTGCCGCGGATGACGCCGCTGTAGAGCGCCATAATCATGGGATTTTCTTCAGAGCGCTTGATCTGCGAGAGTCTGTCGGCGTTGTAGAGGCCCTGAGCCCGCTCGATCTTCTGTTTGAAGGGGGCAGTTGGCTGGCCGGCGCCGCCCACGCAGCCGCCCGGGCAGGCCATGACCTCGATCAGGTCATAGGAGACGAGGCCCGCTTCGATGTCGGCGATGAGTTTCTGGGCGTTTTTGAGGCCATGCACTACGGCGATGCGGACGGTTTTGCCGTCCAGCTCCAGGGTGGCCTCCTTGACGGCCTCCATGCCGCGCACGCCGCAGAATTCGAGCTCATGGAGGGCGGAGCTGCTCTTCTCCTCCACAACCCGGCGGATGACCGCTTCGGCCACGCCGCCCGTCGTGCCGAAGATGACGCCCGCGCCGCTGCCCAGACCGAAAGGCATGTCAGTGGATTCGCTCTCCAGCTCCTCAAAGACGATGCCGTTTTCTTTGATCATGAAGGCGATCTCCTGGGTAGTCAGGACATAGTCGATGTCGGAGACGCCATTGCGTTTGAACTCATCCCGGGCGGCCTCGAACTTTTTGGCCGTGTTTTTT
>JAHZEH010000035.1 GCA_019421925.1 Clostridia bacterium | reverse complement strand
ACCTAACAGGATTCGAACCTGTGGCCTACCGCTTAGGAGGCGGTCGCTCTATCCTGCTGAGCTATAGGTGCATAGACTAAGCGCATAACAGGTTTATTTTACAGGAAAATCCCCCCGCTGTCAATCTCCGTCTTGATTTGCAGAAGGAATTCAGGAATCAAATTTTCTGTTCGAAATTCTGTTCTTAATGTCTCATTTATTTGCATTTTTTCTTCGATATCCTGAATATCCTGTCAAAAAAGATCCTACAATAGTTCCTTCAAGGATATTATTTCTCATTACCCTTGACCCTGCAAAATTTAACCACTATAATTTTATTAAAACCCTTCGAACGACTTAGGAGGATTCAGCATGGCCGAGGACAACACCCAGCTTCTCCACGATATGGCAAAACTTTATTATATGGACGACATGACGCAGGCCAAGATCGCCGCGCGTTTCGGCCTCTCGCGTCCTACGGTATCCCGCCTGCTGGCGGAGGCCCGCGAGAAGGGCATTGTAAAAATCATCATCGCCAATCCCAAGAACGATACCCACTCCATTGAGAGCGAATTCCAACGCGCCTTTGGCCTCAAGGCTGTCAAAGTGGTGTCTGTGCCCGCGGGCGATCCCTCCCTGGCCCTGCAGATGACCGCCCGGGAGGCCGCTCACTTTCTGGTAGACTTTCTGGAACCCGGGGACCGGATCGGCGTGGACTGGGGGAGAACCCTGTATGAAATCTCCCGCAATCTCCCCCCCGTCCTGCTCTCCCAGTCCACCGTGGTACAGCTCTGCGGCAACCTGGACAATGCCGACGCCCTGACCTATGCCACCGAAATCGTCAGCAATTTCGCCCTCAAGCTGAGCGCGAAATCCGCCTATACCCTGCCCTATCCCGTCATCGTGGACAGCCGCATCATCTTCGACATCCTCATGTATGACGAGAAGATCCGCGCCAATATGGAGCTGGCGGACAGCTGCAACAAGCTCATCGTCAATCTGGGGGTGCCCACGGACGCAAGCTGCCTCTACAAATGCGGCTATCTGAAGCCCGCTGATCTGGAGGAGTTGAGCAAGCGCCAGGCTGTAGGGGCCATCTGCTGCCACTACTTCAACGAAGAGGGCGAGATCTGCTACGACCAGCTGGACTCCCGAACGGTCAGCATCGGTTTTGAAAACATCAAAAATGCCCCCCTTGTGCTCTCCTGCATCTGCGGCAGCCATAAGGCCAAGGCGCTGCGGGCGGCGCTGCGGGCGGGACTGATCGACGTTCTGGTGGTGGACTCCCTGACCGCCGCCGCCGTCCTGGAACTGGATCAGGACGAACACTGACCCCAGCCGCTCCGGTGGAGCAATGGGCAAATCCATCGCGAAGGAGAGAATACCATGAAAAAAGGCTCCCTTGTCCTTGCGGCACTTTTGGCTCTCTGCACTGTTCTCGCCGCCTGTTCCCCCTCGCCGGCCGCGCCTTCGGGCAGCTCTGTTCCCTCCGCCTCGGAAGCGCCCGCCGCAGCGCAGACCCCCTCCCCCACAGAGGGGCCCCCGCCCTCCCCGACGCCCGATGTGGAGGCGGTCAGGGGGGATGTGGAGGCCATGATGCCCATCCTCGACTCCCTGGTGCGCACCATGGGGATCCGGGATACAACCCCCTACGCGCCCCGGGACGGGGAGTTCTTCTGGTACGTGCTCTATCTGATCGGGGAGAACTGGGGGCAGGCCCACCCGCTGGTCCAGAGGGGTGAGGATGGCTTCGTGACCGTCCCCCGCCAGGTGATGCAGGAATTCGCCTCCGCCGCCTTCCTGGACTATGACGACCTGCTCCCTCTGCCGGAAAGCATGGAAAGCAGCGTACAATACGACGAGGGGCTGGACGCCTACCTTCTCGCCCCCTCGGATATGGGCAGCACCGACACCCGCCTGGACGGCCTCTCTGTCCAGGGGGACGCCCTTGTAGCCCGGGTGGGCCTGTATGAGGGCGAGGACTTTCTGGGCGCTCTGGAGTTCACCCTGGTGGAGAACCCCTATGCAGATGGTATCAGCAACCCCATCTATCTTTATACCGTCAGCGGGGCGGCTGCGGCCGAGCCGAACTGATGAATCTTTAGGTTAAACAGGACAGGGCCGTCCCATGGGGCGGCCCGCTATTTCCGGCTTCTTCCCATCGAGCGGAGATGATGAACAGCCAGCGCCGCCAGGATACCGGTTGCGCTCACCGCCAACGCGGCCATGGAAAACCACTCCCGGCCCACCAGCAGGGAGACAGCGCCCAGAAGGACGGACGCGCAGCCGCCCACCAGTTCAATCAAACCCAGCCGGCGGGCATAGCGCTCATCCGCCCGGCCCGCCTCAAAGCTATTCACGAGCCCATACCTACCCCTGAAATAGATCGCATATCCAAACCCGGCAAACAGCAGCCCCGCAGCCATGAGAATCCCATCCATCACCGGCATGGCGCACCCCTCCTCTACAGGAGGATACTACCATAATATGGGGCCGCGGGCAAGGGAAGGACGGTACAAATCAGTACCGTCCTTTTTCCGTTCCCCGCCCCGGTCCGTCACCCGGTTCAGCCCACCACCTTGAGGCTCCTGCGGTAAATCGCCAGGATATCCTCCTCGGTGAGCGGCACAGGATTAGGTTTGCCCGCCGCCGCTTTGGCACAGATGGAGACAAACTCCTGGAGTTCCGCCCCGGTGTAGGTGTTCTGATTGGCCGGGGCGAGCAGGGCGTCCAGATAGCCGTACAGCTCTCCCACTTCCGCCAGCCCCAGCAGCGAGAGAATCTCCCCCGTCCGCTCCGGCGCGCCGCTCTGGCAGTGCTCCAGGAAGGCCGCCGCATTGACGCCGCAGGCCACGCCATGATGCACGCCACGCATCGCTGTGAGAGGATAGCTGAGAGCGTGGAGGCCGAGCGTCCGCTCCTGAGCCAGGGTGATGCCCCCATAGTTGGCGGCCCGCAGCAGCGTCATGCGGCGGTCATAGTCCAAATTGCCCTCCAGCAGGTCCTGGTAGCTCTGGCCGAAGAGACGCATGGTCTCCCGGGCGAAGATCGCGCCTGTGGGGGTGGATTTGGTGGAGAGAAATCCCTCCATAGCATGGGTGAAGGCGTCCACCGCCGTGTTCCTGGCCATCTGGAGAGGGAGTTTCTCGGTATATTTGGCGTCCAGGAAAGCCGCCCTGGCATGCAGGCGCACATCGCCGAAGCTCTTCTTGTTGCGGCTGCCGTCCACGGTGACAACAGAGTTGTAGCTGGCCTCCGACCCGGTGCCCGCGGTGGTTGGGATAGCGAGGATGGGCAGGGGCGGCGTTGGGAAATGGTTCGCAAAAAGCTCCTGGGCGCTCTGATCATTGCCGCACAGAACAGCGGCGGCCTTGGCGATGTCGATGACCGCGCCGCCGCCAATGCCGACGACAAAATCGTAACCCCTGCCATAGCAGTCTGCACGCAGCGTGTCAATAAACGCGGGATCCGGGCTGTTGACACAGCCGTCAAAGATGCCGTAAGCAATGCCCAGCCTATCCAGCACCGCGAGCACGTCGTCCAGGGCCCCGATGGACCTGCCCAGCGGAGCGGGCACGGTAACGATATATGCCTTCCTTCCGTATTTCCCGAATTCGTCCGCGCTCCGGCGCACGCAGTCCGGGCCGGAGATGATTTTGACAGGCATGTAGAATGTTGAAACCATAATTTCTTCTCCTTCTCCAATGTATTTTTAGTGATTTCTTGCGTTTTTGCACAAAATTAATTTCTTTTATGCGCGGTTGATCTCGGTTCATCTCCTTTTTGTTCCCTTCTGCACACATTTCAATTCGCCCGCCATTTATGAAATTTAATTTCTTATTTTTATTATTTTTTATCGATAATCCAGGTATTTTTAATTATATATCAGAAATCCGAGATGTTTCTCTTCGCATATTTTTAAATTTTGTACATTAACAAACTTATGTGTCTTGCTGTATTATACCCACAACAAACCTGAAAATCAATCCTCTATTTGAATTTATTCTATTACTTGCACTTTTGTTCCGTCCCTCCTCCTCCTTTCAAACATCTTATACGGTCCGGCGGCCGGACCGTATTGATCCATCATCATAATCATAAGGAGAAGCACAATGGCAACGTATTTAATGGGTATCGACGCTGGTCACTCCTCCGTCAAGGTCGTGCTGTTCGACACGCGCGGCAACATCGTCTCCGTCGCCTCCCGCCACACCGAGCTGCTCCCCCGTAAAACGAGGGCCTATGAGGAATTCGACGTGGATGCCAACTGGGAAAACGTCGCAGACAGCATCCGCGAGTGCATCGAGTCCTCGGGTGTGGACCCCAGGGATATCGCCGGCGTCGGTGCAACCACCTACGGCAACGGCGGCATCATCCTGGACAGGAATGGGAACGTGCTCGCCCCCGGCGTGCTTCCCCAGGACCACCGGGGGGACGACATCCTGGACGGCTACCGTGAGAGGGGGGTATTCGATCGTCTCAACGACATCACCAAAGCCTATCTCTTCTTCGGTCAGCCCGGGCCCGTCGCCCGGTGGTTCAAGGAATATGAGCCCGAAACCTATGCAAAGATCGAGCATCTGCTCCTCTATAAGAGCTACATCACCTACAGGCTCACCAGCGTCTACGCGGGCGACCTCAACAGCTACGGCGGTTCCGCCTTTATGGACCTGGAGAGGATGGAGTTCACAGACGAGATGTTTGAGCTCTTCGGTATCCCAGAAATGAAGGATAAAGTCCCCGCCATCCTGGACGACTGCTCCAGCATTGTGGGCAGGGTCCATGAGGAGGCTTCCGCCCGAACCGGCCTGGCCGTGGGCACCGCTGTTGTAGCGGGGATGATGGATGTGCTGGCCTGCCTTGTGGGCGCGGATGCGGGCGGCCCCGGCGTGTTCACCTGTATCGCCGGAACCTGGTCCATCAACCAGACCTCCAGCGACACCTTCCTGGTCAAGGAGGGCAAGAGCTTTTTCAACATGCCCTACCTGCACAAGGGCAAATACCTGGTCAGCCGCAGCACAGGTGCTTCGGCCTGCAACTATGAGTGGTTCGCCAATGTTCTGGGCGGCAATGCCCGCATTGAGGCGGAGCGCGGGGGGCGTTGAGAACCGCTTCGACGTCATGAACCGCCTCATCGGGAGCATTCCCCCGGGCGGCACCACCGTCTTCTACCATCCCTTCATCGCCCAGCCCAGCCTGCATGTAAACGCAAGGGCCTCCCTGTTCAACATGGAGCTGTCCACCTCCTTCGCCGAGGTCTGCCACGCTGTTGCCGAGGGCACGGTGTTCATCCACAAGCACCATGTGGACGAGATGCTGGACGCGGGCGTGACCTGTGATAAGGTGCGCCTGGCCGGCGGCATCGCCCGCAGCGATGTCTGGGCCCAGATGTTCGCCGATATCCTGAACCGCCCGGTGGAGACGGTCAACGGCGACGAGCTGGGCGCGCTGGGGATCGCTATGACAGCGGGCATCGGCGCAGGCGTCTACAAGGACTACGCCGACGCCGCCAGGCAGGCTGTCACCGTCCGGGCCCGCTTTGAACCCGACCCCGACCGCCACGCTGCCTATATGAAGCGCTATGAGCAGTGGACTGAGCTCATCGGGTGCATGTCCCCCTTCTGGAACCGCTAAAGCGGACGCGCTTGCCCTCCGCCGCCCGAAAGTGGGGAGGCATCCGTCACCTGGCCGGGCCTGGCCCGGTAAATACCATCATCAACAGGAGGTTTATCCATGTCTGAAACAAGATTCCCTACGTTTCGGGGCGCTGTCCCCGAGGTCATCACCCCCTTCCATCCGGACGGCTCCATCGCCTATGAACTGCTTCAGGGCGAGATGGAGCACTGCCTGCGCGGCGGCGTGGGGGCCATCTTCACCAACGGTCTGGCGAGCGAAGTGCTCTCCCTCTCCCCCCAGGAACAGATCGACGTGACGGCCGCCGTGGTCAAATATGTGGGAGGCAGGGTACCCGTTATGGGAAACGTGGGCTGCAACACCCTGGAGGACGGCCTGTCCGTCGTCAGGGGCTATGAGGCGGCGGGGGTGGACGCCATCTCCATTGAGCAGCCCTGCGTCTACAAACTGCCCGAAGAGGGCCTGCTGAACTATTTCCGCACACTCATCTCAGCCACCAAACTCCCGGTGTGCATCTACAACGCCCCTCAGACGGGCAACACCCTCTCCCCCGGTGCTGTGGCCTCCCTCTTCCACGAGTTTGAGCAGGTACACTACTACAAGGAGAGCACCATCGACTTCATCCACATCCAGAACACCCTGCGCAGGATCGGCCATGACCGGCCCATGGAGCTGCTGGGCGGGAGCGACGCCACAAGCTGGCTGCTCATGCTCCTGGGCAGCCCAGGCACCATCTCCATCATCTCCACTGTCTTCCCCAAGCCTGTCAAGGACATGTGCGACGCCTATTTTGCCGGGGATGTGGAGAGGGCCCGGGATCTCCAGGACTTCATTCTCGACATCCGCGACACCCTCAAAACCGGCCCCTTTGTGGCGGGCTACAAATACGCCTCCACCCTCGCCGGCGTGCCCCTGGGCTCCATGAGAAAGCCTCTGGCAGAGCTCTCGGAGGCGGACAAGGGGAAGATCAAAGAGAAGCTGACCAAGCTCGGGCTGATCTGAGCGCATCCCCCACCGGCACAGTCCCCAACGGTTTTCACGGTCCGCCGCTTTTTTCGGCCCCTTGGCTCAGGGTTCCCCGATGCCTTCGGCCCTGTTCCGCGCTGGTTCGCATGCAGGCCCCGACGGGCCTGTTTGCAGCGGTTTCTATCCCTGAAATCACGGCGTAGATAGGGGCGAAAGCGCCCTTTGAGGGCATGCCGGCCTGCACACTGATGTACCCTTATCTATTATCACAAAGGAGTGTATCCCATGAAAAAAGCTGAAATCGCAAAAATGATCGACCACACCCTGCTCAAAGCCTTCGCCACTCCCGATCAGGTCCGCCAGATCTGCAAAGAGGCCATCGAAATCGGCGCGGCGTCCGTGTGCGTCAATCCCGTCAACGTACCCCTCGTCAAGGAATGCCTGGCCGGGAGCTCTGTCAAGGTGTGCACGGTCATCGGCTTCCCCTTGGGCGCCAACACCCCCGCCGTCAAGGCCTTCGAGACCAGGGACGCCATTGCAAACGGCGCTCAGGAGGTGGACATGGTCATCAACATCGGAGCCGCCAAGGCGGGCAGCTTTGAGAGGGTCTATGAGGACATCAAGGCGGTTGTGGAAGCGGCAAACGGCGTCCTCACCAAGGTCATCCTGGAGATCTGCTACCTGACGGACGAGGAAATCGTGGCCTGCTGCAAGGCCGCGGAGCGGGCTGGAGCGGACTTTGTCAAGACCTCCACCGGCTACGGGCCCTCCGGAGCGAACGCCAGGGTGGTCGCCCTCATGAAGGAGGCCGTGGGCAGAACCATGAAGATCAAGGCCAGCGGCGGCATGCGCAAATACGAGGACGTCATCCCTAACATCGAGGCGGGAGCGGACCGTCTGGGCATTTCAGCCAGCATCGCCGTCCTGGCGGGCGCTGAGGAATAAGCGATTTGGCCTCGCGGCCCGAGCGTAACACCTGGACCGCGAGACCGTCAAAGGAGCGCATACATGAAACAACGCAAAACCATTCTCATCACCGGCGGCGCCCAGGGCCAGGGCCGAGCAGACGCCCTCAAATTCGCCCAAAACGGCTTTGACATCATCCTGGGGGATGTGCTGGACCCCTCCCATGAGGCTTTCAGATCCACCATCTCTGAATTGGAGGCTCTGGGGGCCGAGGTGCTCGCCAGAAAATGCGACGTGACCTCCCTGCTGGAGGTGGACGCCCTCTTTGACGCGGCCTGGCAGAAATTCGGCCGTCTGGACGTGGTCATCGCCAACGCGGGCATCATGACCTTCGGCAAAATCTGGGAGCTGGAGGAGAGAGACGTCCTGCGTATGCTGGACATCAACCTCACCGGGGCCTGGCGCACCAACCGGGCCGCCGCCCTGTACATGATGAAACAGGGCTTTGGACGCATCATCAATATCTCCTCCACCGCCGGCCTCAAAGCCAGCGTCAACCTGGGCCACTATTCCATGGCAAAATTTGGCGTCATCGGCCTGACCAAGACCCTGGCCAAGGAGGTTGCGGGCAAGGGTATAACGGTCAACGCCATCTGCCAGACCATGGTCCACTCCCCTATGACCGAACGGCCCGCCTTCATCGAGTACATCAACAAGAACTCGGGCACCAGTTTCCAGACCTTCGAGGAGATGGAGGCTGCTCTCTCCAAGAAGCGGGCCATGGGCGTCAGCTTTGTGGAGCCCGAGCAGGTGGCAAATCTATGCTACTGGGTGGGCGCCAGCGAGGAGGCCGGACTTATCACCGGTGCAGCTCTCCCCCTGGACGCCGGTTCACTGCTCTGACCGTCTCCCGGATGGGCGCGCCGGTCCGGCCCCGCCATCAGCCCCTCCCCGGCCGCGCCTTTAAAAGGGCATCCCTCTGACAGGGATGCCCTTCCTTTTATCTGGTTTTTCCTTAATAAAAGCAACCGCGCCTATTTCCCTGCAGCCCGGCGCGATGCGCGGACCCCAAGGTGCAGCGGGCCTGTTCCAAGGGGCTGCGGCATAGCGCCGGACCGCGGCAGGGCGTGAAAATCGCGTCTGCCATGATCCGCTGAGGGTATGAAATTGAAAATCAGAATGATATAATGGACATGAAAAAAACCACAAGGAGGGATTTCCCTTGGCATTTTTTGACAAATTGAGCGAGATGGCGAAAAACATCGGCGACAAAACCAACGATGCCATTGAGACCACCAAGTTGAATTCCAAAATCAACGGGGAAAAGAAGGCCATTGAGGCGGAGATGAGCAAGCTGGGCGCCTGCATCTACGCCATGCACACGGCGGGCTCCCCCTTTGAGGGAGAGGCGGCGGAGATCTGCTCCGTGATTGATGAACACAACCGCACCATCGCTGAAATCCAGGCGGAGATCGAGCGGATCAAGGCGGAGGCAGAGGCGGCGCAGGCGGCCCGCGCCGCAGCCTCTGCACAGGCGGCCTCCCAGGCGGCGCAGGCGGCTGTCCAGGCTTCCGATGCCGCTCAGGCGGCAGCTCAGGCGGCCACCGCGCCAGGTGTGCTCCCCCAGGACGCCCCTGCCGCAGACGCCGGCAGGGCCTGCCCTTCCTGCTCCGCCAGTGTGCCCGGCGGCGTCAAGTTCTGCCCCGAGTGCGGGACCAAGATGCCCGAACCGGCCCCCGCCCGCTTCTGCCTGAAGTGCGGCGTGAAGCTGAGCGATACCGCTAAGTTCTGCCCCAGCTGCGGAGCTAAGGCCGAATAAGGGGGTATCCTGAAAAAGAGGA
Source organism: Clostridia bacterium (assembly GCA_019421925.1). Taxonomy (GTDB): domain Bacteria; phylum Bacillota; class Clostridia; order Christensenellales; family CALWSW01; genus JAHZEH01. Next base: position 3,179 of record JAHZEH010000035.1, on the reverse strand, counting down.
CCTGGTTATCAGACCGGGGCCTCTTTTCCTGTAATCTGAACTCTGATTGCCATTGTATCAGCACAGCCGTAACAAAGGGGGTCCCTTTTACGCCTCTGCTGGCCGCCAAATGTACCACAGCCCTTTCCGGTGGTCCCTCCCGGGAGAAGCCACCTGCACGCACTGCGGCTCCGCCTCTGTGGTGGAAAAAGCCATCCACAATGATCATGTCGTCCAGCATATCCAGGCAGACGCCTTCAATCTCCAGGATACGGCCCTTGACCAGGAGACCCAGGCCCACAACGGCGTGGTGCTCCTCTCCCTAGGGGAAATATGAGAAGGCCCGCATCATCTACGGTCAGCTCACGAAAATCGCGCCCGAGGACTACCGGGGCTGGCTGGGCTGTCCCCGGATGGCGACCGGGCAGTTCGCAGGGCAAACCGTCCAGGAGGAGGCGCGGAGGTCTGCTTCTCCAACGGGTGAACCGTCCTGTACGAGCGCTCCCTGCCCTTTGCCCCCGAACAGGATCGGCCCGGAATGCGCAAATCCTTCTGCGATTATGCCATAGACTCCATCAACCGGGAGATCCACGCCTGCCAGAGGAAAGGGGCATCCCTTGAACAGAAGGTCAAGGCCGTCCAGGGATAGTGGGGATTCTGCTATATCGTTGCCGCCCTCCTCTCCATCCCCCCGCTTATTTTTCTGTCCTCCCCCTTCAACAGCATCGCCATAAAAACTGTTGGCATGTGCGTAATCTTCGGCATCTTTTTATTGTGATGCTCAGCACCCCCAGGATGCCCAAGGATGAGCTGTATTCCCCGGATGAGGATATTGCCAAACCGGGCCAGCGCATCCAGGCCCTCAGGGCCGGGCTGGCCCGCTTTCGGGAGGAGGCGCTTCCCTGAGGCCCAAAATCCACGCCAAAGGACAGCCCGGCGGCGGGGCCGGTTCCGTTGCTGTATCTCCTCCCTCAAGTTCCCCGAATTCTATTTCTTATGGAAAGGAAGCCAATCCAATGACCCCCATCCTGTCCCTGCGCGGGCGGCTGCACGCCTGCCCGGAGCTGTCCGGCCTGGAAAAACAAACCAAAGCTATACTGATGGATTATTTGGCCCAATCCACCTCCCTGGAGCTCTACGAGCTGGCTGGGGGCCTCGTTGCCGCCCATCGGGAACAGGACGGCCCTGTCCTCGCCGTGCGGGCGGACATGGACGCAATCCCCGGCAAATACGGTCCCTATCACGGCTGCGGCCACGACGGGCACAGCGCCCTCCTGGCCGGATTGGGCCGTCTCCTGGAGGGCAGGCGGCTGGGCAAAAGCGTCCTGCTTCTCTTTCAGCCTGCCGAGGAGACGGGCCATGGCGCCCGGGCCATGGCGGAGGCCCTGCTCCAGCGGGAGCGGGTGGACGCCATCTTCGGCTTCCACAATATTCCCGGCTATCCCGTCAACACCGTGCTTCTGCGGGACGGCGCTTTTGCCTGCGCCTCCGAGGGCCTCATCATCCGGGCGGCGGGCCGCCAGGCCCATGCGGCCTATCCCGAGCAGGGCAGCAACCCCATCCCCCTTCTGGGCGGGCTGGCCGCCGCCCTGCCCGGCCTCATCGGCAGCATGCATCCCACAGGACTGCTCATGGCCACCCCCGTGGGCCTGCAAGCGGGGGGACGCAACTTTGGCGTGTCAGCCGGAGAAGGGGAGCTCTGCCTCACCCTGCGTGCAAGCCTGGCCGGGGAGCTCCAGGCTCTGGAGCGCGCCATGGAGTCCCATCTGGCGGCCCAGGGGGGAGATTTCTCCTGGACCCTGGAGCGCCAGGACGTCTTTCCGGAGACCGTTAACCACCCCGCTGTCTTTGCCCGCTGCAGCGCGTTGCTTGATGAGATGGGAACGCCCTGCCTCGCCCTGCCGCAGCCAATGCGTTGGTCGGAGGACTTCGGCTGGTATTTGCAGCGCATTCCCGGGCTGTATCTGGGCTTTGGCGCGGGGGAGAACTGGCCCGGCCTCCACACGGACGCCTACTATTTCAACGACGCCCTGCTGGAGCCCTGTGCCGCTCTGCTCCTGGATTTGCTGCGGCGGTATTGAAAGAGGCCGGCTGACGCCGGCCTCTTTTATGCGGTGGGTGTGGTCGCGTTTTTGACGTCCGGTCGGTCCGTCCCTGGGTCCGCAGCTCCGCCCTGCCCGGGTGTCCCCTCCGCGGCTCCGGGCGCTCCTCCTCCACGCGCTGTCAAAAAATCAGAAAGAACAGACGCGGAATCCAAGCAGAAAAGCATCTCTCCTTTCATCGTTGGAGCCCGTATCTTTTATAGCTCCACGGTTTCACAGAGGACGACGCGGGGAATATCACCCCAGAGGTAATTTATGGGAATCCCCTCTCCGCTTTAAAGGAAAAGGACGCCCCGGATTTTCCGGTTCGTCCTTGCTGTTTAATGGGATGGCTCCATTTACCGGAGCGCCTCCTTGGCTGCCGCCCTGCCAGCGAACCGGCCCATGGTAGCGTAGAGCTGGGTAGCGCTGCCAGGGCAGGGGTATTCCTTGTAGAACAGCGCGCCGTTGGCAACCTCGCCCGCATCATCCAGGCCGGGGATCACGTTCCCCTCCGTGCTGATGACCTGGCCGTCCACGTTGACTTTGGGACCGCCAAAGGTGCCGGAGTTGGAGTTGAGCGTCACCTCGATGGCGTAATAGGGAGCGGTATCATAGGCGTTGAGCAGGTCAAAGGCCACGGGCGTCATTTCCGTGCTGGCCGCGCCGCCCGCACCCGCCCTAGGCAGCATCTGGCCCTCCTTGTGGGCGGGCTTGCCAAACTGCTCATCCACGCCCTTGGCGCAGTATGCGTTGTACTGCTCAACTGTGTCGGGGAGGTTGACCGCGCCGATCAGCCCGGCAAGCTCCTCAATGGTATCGGCCTTCCAGGCCTTGCCCGCCTCAACGGCCTTGTCCAGGCCCTCGTTCTCCGTCTTGCCGTCCACGATCATGTAGTAGCTGGTCAGGTTGTTCTCCAGCATGGCGCGGGTACGGACGAACCAATATACACTCTCATCCATGAACCGGTTGCCCTCGCCGTCGACATACATGTACACACCGTAGGGTTCAAAGAGCATGGCCGGGCTGATGTCCAGAGCCAGAGCGATGGCGCCGCCCCCGGCCACGATCTCCGCGCCCGCGTCCCGCGCCATGATAAGGCCGTCCCCCTGGTTGGCC
>JAHZEH010000351.1 GCA_019421925.1 Clostridia bacterium | reverse complement strand
TAAAATCTCGGAAAGGGAGAGAGTATGGACAGCATAAAGGTTCGGTGCCTGCCGGTCGCCCCGCTTGCCACAGGCGCGGCACTGGTTGTCTCCGCGCTGGTGCACGCGATGAAGAGCGGATGGGCCGGCGTTCTGGAGGGGAGTTTCCTGTGGACGACGGTTATCACCGCGCTGGTATTCGGCGTGGCGGTGGGGATGCTCATCCCAAGCTCCCTTGAGGTCACGAAGGAGGAGCTGGTGGCGCGCTACCTGTTCCGCGCCAGGCACTATGCCCTGGGGGACATGAAGCGCGTGGAATTTGAAGGGTTAAACCTGCACGCCACGCTGCGGGACGGCAAACAGGTGAGCGTCCGCAACGTGATGCTGCCGCCGAAAAAGTTTGATCGCCTGGAGGACGCGCTGCGCACAGCCATGCTGGGCGGGAAAGGATAAAAAGATGCGACTGGAAGCAAGGGAACTGGTTAAGAGCTTCGGAGAAAAACGGGTGCTGGAGGGGGTGTCCTTTGCCGTGGACGGCGGCAAGACCCTGGGGATACTGGGCCGCAACGGCGCGGGAAAAACCACCAGCATCCGCATTCTGATGCAGGTGTTTCCGCCGGACAGCGGAAGGGTTCTGCTGGACGGCAAACCCCTTGATACCGGCAAGGTCCGTATCGGCTACCTGCCCGAGGAGCGGGGGCTCTATCCCAAGAAGCCCATCATGGACCAGCTCGTATACATCGGCGCGCTCCATGGCATGCGGGCAGGCGAGGCCAAGAAGAGCGCCATGGCGCTTTTGGAGCGGCTGGAGATGGCCGAGTATGCCAACAAAAAGCTGGACACCCTGTCCAAGGGCAACCAGCAGAAGATCCAACTGGTTGCCACGCTCATCAGCGACCCGCAGATTGTTATCCTTGACGAGCCCTTCTCAGGGCTGGACCCGGTCAACGCCATGTTGCTCAAGGATATCGTGCGCGAGCAGATTGCGGCGGGCAAAATCGTGCTGTTCTCCAGCCATCAGATGAACTACATTGAGGAGTTCTGCGACGATATCGTCATTCTCAACCGGGGCAGGATTGTGCTCTCGGGCAATATCAGAGAGATCAAGCACAGCTATGACCGCAGCAGGATGCTGGTGTACGGCCCCAATCTCCAGACGATTCTGGACTTCTCCCGCAATTTGAGCGGGGAGCTGGTTGCAAGCAGCGAGATATCCGGGGACCATGTGGGGATACGCCTGAGGAACCCGGGGCTCAAGGAGCGCTTTGTGCTGGAGCTCGCCCAGAGCAAACTGGATATTGACGAATTCCGAGTGTATGAGCCCACGCTCAACGATATTTTTGTGGAGTATACGGAGGGGGCGCAATGAGACAGTTTCTCAGTATTTTCCGGTTTGAATTCAATAATATCGTCCGCACCAAGATTTTTATGGTGCTGACGGTTGTGCTGATGCTGGTCATTGGAGTGGTTCTCTCCTTCCCGCGGTTTTCTTCCGGGGAGAAGGAGGAGGCCGTTGACGTGGAGCGGCCCGTTATCGCAGTATTGGATGAGGCGGGGGGAGAGGCCACAGTTCAATTCCTGAGCGCGGCCATGCCTCAGCGCCGTTTTGTAGCGGCTGCTGGGAGCGAGGAGAGCATCCGTGAAAAGGTCGAGGTGGGGGAGTATGAGGGCGCTATCCTTGTGGAAGGCCCCCTCAAATACCGCTACGTGGTCAACAACCTGTCCATGATGGACGATACGCCCTATCAGCTCGACGAGATCATGCTCCAGAAATACCGCATGGAGGCGATGCGGAGCGCGGGTCTGACCGGCGCCCAGGCGGGAGAGATCATGGGCGCTGCGGTGGAGCGGGAGATGGTGCAGCTGGGGAAGGATCAGTTCAACAGCTTCATCTACACCTATGTGCTCATGTTCGCCCTGTATATGGCCATCATTGTATACGGCCAGCTGGTGGCCACCAGTGTGGCTTCGGAGAAAAGCTCCCGGGCGATGGA
>JAHZEH010000350.1 GCA_019421925.1 Clostridia bacterium | reverse complement strand
CTCGCCGTCTTCAACGCCCTTATCCTGGACGGCGACACCATCCTGGGCATGAACCTCTCCCACGGAGGCCATCTGACCCATGGCAGCCCTGTGAATTTCTCCGGACGCCACTATAAGATCGTGCCTTACGGCGTGAGCGAGAAGGACGAGTGCATCGATTACGATGAACTGCGCCGCATCGCGCTGGACTGCAAGCCCCAGATGATCGTGGCGGGCGCCAGCGCCTATTCCCGTACCCTGGATTTTGAAAAATTCTCCGCCATCGCGAAGGAAGTGGGCGCTCTGCTCATGGTGGATATGGCCCATATCGCCGGCCTTGTCGCCGCCGGGTACCATCCCAGCCCTGTCCCCTATGCGGACGTGGTCACCACCACGACCCACAAGACCCTCAGGGGCCCCCGCGGCGGTATGATCCTGTGCAAGGCTGAATACGCCCAGAAGATTGACAAGAGCATTTTCCCCGGCATGCAGGGCGGCCCTCTGATGCACATCATCGCCGCCAAGGCCGTCTGCTTCGGTCAGGCCCTCCAGCCTGAGTTCAAGGAGTATGAGAAGCAGATCATCCTCAACGCCAAAGCGCTTTGCGCAGCGCTCCAGGCCGAGGGCCTGCGCATCGTATCCGGCGGCACGGACAACCACATGATGCTGGTGGACGTGGGCGCGGTCGGCAAGACGGGCAAAGAGATCGAGGCCCTCCTGGATCAGGCCAACATCACCGTCAACAAGAATACGATCCCCTTTGAGACCCGCAGCCCCTTTGTCACCAGCGGCATCCGCGTGGGCACTCCCGCCGCCACCACCCGCGGCATGAAGGAGGACGATATGCGCGTGATCGCCAAGTGTAGCTCCCGCATTGTATTCGAGGGCGAGGCGGCTCTGAGTGAGGTCAAGGCGGAGGTTGCCAGGCTGTGCGAGGCCAACCCTCTGTATCCCCAGGAGTAATATAATTGGAAGATTCTGCCTTTATGCGGCAGGCGGCTTGCAGGAGCAAGCCGCCTGCCGCTTTTCTTTGAAAAACACTTTACCGCCGCCGGAAGGAATTTTCTCCGCGAAATAGAATGCTTCAAAAATAGTATGTTGCAATACCGGCGATAAGGCGCTGGGACAGGAGTGGCGTATATGATTGCGAACGTTTTAAGCTGCGGCCTCACGGGCATCCAGGGCCGGCTCATTATGGTAGAGGTGGACATCTCAGGCGGCCTGCCCTCATATGATACCGTGGGCCTGCCTGACAAGGCGGTGACAGAGTCCAGAGAGAGGGTGCGTGCCGCCATCCGAAATTCCGGCTTCTCGATACCTCCCTGCCGGATCGTGGTCAATCTGGCCCCGGCCGACCTGCGCAAGGAGGGCACGCTCTATGACCTGCCTATCGCCATCGGCATTTTGACGGCCCTGGGGGAACTGCCCCAGGAGGCGGTTGTGGGAGGTGCTTTTCTTGGAGAGCTGGCACTTAACGGAAAAATCCGTCCGATTCGCGGAGCTCTCTCCATGGCCATGACCGCAGGCGAGGAGGGCGTAAAGCGCCTCGTCCTCCCCAGGGAAAACGCGGAGGAGGCCTCCTATATCGACGGTCTGCCGGTCTGCCCGGCGGACAGCCTGTCCCAGGTATGCGAGTTCCTGCGGCAGGGGGAGTTCCCTGTCCAGCCCAGAAGGAATTGGACGCCCGAGCTGGATTGCCTGGGCAATGACTTCTCCCGGATCCGGGGACAATATCTGGCCAAACGGGCGGCGGAAATCGCGGCGGCGGGCGGCCACAATATCCTGCTTATGGGCCCGCCGGGAGGGGGCAAGACCATGCTTGCCAGGGCCATTCCCTCCATCTTGCCCGACCTCACCTTTGAGGAGGCGCTGCAGATCACGAAAATCCATTCGGCGGCGGGCCGGCTGGAGAAGGGACGGATTGTGACTCGCCGGCCTTTTTTGTCCCCTCACCACAGCGCCTCAACCACCGCCCTTGTGGGCGGCGGTCCCCATGCGCGTCCGGGGGAGATCAGCATGGCCCA
>JAHZEH010000349.1 GCA_019421925.1 Clostridia bacterium | reverse complement strand
CGAGAGCATCCCCGCCCCCACTATGAGGACGAGCTTCCTTCGATCCCCTCCCCTCTGGGTTCTCACGAACTCTCCGGGCAGGGGGGTGGATGTGGGGATGCTCCGGGGCGCGTCCGTCCCGGTAATCTGATACGTACCCGTGCAGGTCACGCTGGCGGTGACAATCCCCTGTGCGCCGTCATATTGAGCCAGGGCAGCCCGGCCGGTCTCCTCCTCCCGACATATCAGCTCCCTTTCATTCTCCTGAGGCGCATAAGGCAGCTGCACCAGGGTTCCATCGGGCAGGGAGGAGAGGTCTGCCCCGTCCAGTGTCAGGGCCAGCCGGAAACCAGACTCCCCAGCCGGCTCGATGTCCACCAGCAGCAGGGAACTGTCCGTCCACTCCAATTCCTCAAAAAACCCGGTGGGGAGAGCAAGGCTGATCCCCTGCTTCTCAAACCGCAAAACATCCGGGTTGGCCGCCATCAGCTCTCTGAGCCGCATGCCGCTCAACGCCGTCTGAGCGGCAGTGCTCCACTCGTATTCCGGGACGGGCCGGCCGGCCCCCTCCGGTTCCAGCGCATTCGCCTCCGGTTCCAATGTTTTTCCCACAGGTTCCCCGCCGTCCTCTCCTCCCTGGATGGAGTTCAGCTTGTCATACTCCGGGGCGCCCTCCAAACCGGCCCCGCCCGTCTCAGGTATGGGGGAGTCAGGGGCATCCCCCTCCCTGTTCTCCTCCTCCACCGGCGTCTCCGCCGTCAGTTTCTCCATCTCCGCCTCCTCCCCCCGCCGGCTCTCCAGGAGCACCGGTGGAAGAACTGGCTGATAGAGTCCGGGCATCTCCTGCTCATCGCGGTCGGCCCCGTCCCGGTCGCCGCCCGATCCGTCGGGCAGCAACGCACCCAAATCGTCCGACTGCAGCGTCACTTCATTGGAATGCACGCCGCCCGCCGAAATGCGAAAGCGGTAAGTCAATCCACGGATCAATGCGGCCTTTGGGATCTGCACCAGCCTGGCGTCCTCGTTCAGGCTGGCCATCGCCTCATCTGCCTCCTGATACTCCCACTCCCCCAGGGCAAACCACACCGTCACAGGTCCCAGGGCTTCCCCGCTCCAGCATAGAACAAACCCCCCGGTCTGCTCGTTGGACAGGGCGAGCGTCAGCCCCTCCTCCGCGTACACGCACACGCTGTTGCGGATGGCGGAGCAGCTCCCGGGCAGGACATATTGTCCCGCCGCCTCCGGCGGGACCGCGATCGTCCCGGTCAGCTCATAGGTCCCGGCCGTGTGAATATCGATCAGGGAGTCGTCCCAGGTAACGCTCAGGGGCGCCTCCTCCCCCTCCTCCGTCAGCCCGGCCACCTGACTGGATAGATGCCGCAGTGTGGCGAGCTCCTCCTCCAGTCCCTCCTCATCCCCCCGGGCCAGGAGGATATTCTGGCAGAGCGCGCCGTAATTCCAGACGGTGGTGATAACGGCGGGCTCCTCCCGGGCCAACACCCTCAAAGGGGCAAAAAAAGCAAAAAGACGCAAAACATTCCCGTCCCAAAGATTCTCAGGAGCCTGCCCGCGTCATTCCGCCCAATCTTTTCGCCGTATACAGTTGTTTCTTGCATCTTTTTCATAGGGATATTATACTTCAGGGAGCGGGCACCGCACAACTGCCTCTTCGCACGGGACCAACCTCGCCCTCAGCTCTACGCGATGTAATTCGCAAAAACCCTTTTGCACACATTCGCCAGCTCAGAGACCGCATCGGCCGAGCTGTTCTCCCCCTTGGTTCCGAAGATGCGGGACCAGCCGCCGCTGAGGATGTCCATCCCCGCCTCTTTGGCCAGGCCCTTGGCGCCATCATAGGTGCTGCTGATGGTGATGGCTTTCCTGGTTACGCTCATAACCACCTTATAGCCCTTATACGGTGGGAACTGGATGCCCGTGCTGCCCAGTACCGTGTACAGCTCCGGCTTTCCCAACGGGGTTTCCGCCTGGCTGAGCGCCTGGTATGCCTCCTCGATGGTCAGGGCCTTTTTTAATTTGATGCTCTCATAGCCTTTCATT
>JAHZEH010000348.1:1629-2043 GCA_019421925.1 Clostridia bacterium | reverse complement strand
GAACAAGAAGCAGCTAAAACCCATCATTGAGGATGTTTTCCGCCTGATCAATGAGGCATATCATGCCCTCTATGGCGTTGTCGCCCTCTCGGAGCGGCAAATCTCCCACGATACCAGCCAGTATCTGCCCTTTGTGCAGCCCGAGTTTTTGACCCTGGTCATGGATAAGGAAAATAAGCTGTGCGCCTTTGGGCTGATGGTTCCCTCCATGGGGGAGGCGGTCCGCAAGGCGCGGGGCAGGTTCCTGCCCTTTGGCTGGATCTATTTGCTCAAGGCTCTGCGTGCCCGCAAGGTGCTCGACATGCTGCTGGTGGCCATTCGGCCCTCCATGCAGAATATGGGGATTGATGCGGTGATCATGACGGAGATGATCCGCTCCGCCCATGCCTGCGGCGTGGAGTATGCGGAGACCGG
>JAHZEH010000348.1:0-1619 GCA_019421925.1 Clostridia bacterium | reverse complement strand
TTGGAGAGTAACATCAAGGTTCAGGGCCTCTGGAAGAATTTTGAGACAGAGCAGCACAAACGCCGCCGCTGCTTCCTCAAAAAACTGGACTAATACTATACATTAATAAACACGCCCTTTGGGGCGTGTTTTGCTGTCAGTTCTTTGACTTGCACGGGTTATTTTGTTAAGATTACGAATAGACTGTTGTAATGCACCAGTCAAATCGGAGGCGAAAGAATGAATCGTAACCATAAAACTGCCGCCATTGCAGTGGGCTTCGCCCTGTGCTTCGGTCTGGGGATGCTGACGAATTCCATGGCTTCCCGTCTGCGCTATGGCGAGACGTGGGGGGAGATGCAGGCGCTGGGTGAGCTGGAGACTGTAATTTCCACCAATTTTCACGAGGAAGTGGACAATGATAAGCTCTATGTGGGGGCGGCCAAGGGTATGGTGAGCGCGCTGGAGGACCGGTACGCCACGTATTACACCGGGGAGGAGTACGCAGAATACCGTCAGAAGCAGAGCGGAAAATATACGGGCATCGGCATTACGCTGACCCAGCAGACGGACGGCGCTTTCGCGGTTGTCATGGTATATACCAACTCTCCGGCGGATAAGGCGGGGGTATTGCCCGACGACATTCTTACGGCAATCGACGGACAGAGCACCGCCGCCATGAGCATGGATGACTTGCTCTCGCATATCAAGGCGGCGGGGGAGGAGAGCATCGGCCTCACCTTCCGGCGCGGGGAGACCGAATATACCGTCTCTCTGCATAATGAGGAGATTGTGGCCAACCGGGTGAATTATAAGATGCTGGAGGGCAATGTGGCCTACATCCATCTGCTGGAATTCACGGGGACCTGCGTGGAGGATTTCAAAGCCGCGGTGGAGCAGGCCCAGAATGATTCCGCCCGGGCGCTCGTTCTCGACCTGCGGGGCAACCTTGGCGGCCAGCTGGATCTGATGCTGGAGATCGCGGACGTGCTGCTCGACGAAGGCGTTGTGCTCACCATCCAGTCGAGGAGCGGGGAGGATGAGGTCTACCGCTCGGGCGATGGGATGCTGGGGCTGCCCCTGGCCGTACTGGTCAACGGCAACTCCGCCTCGGCCAGCGAGGCCCTGGCGGGGGCTCTGCAGGACCGGCGCGTGGGCTATCTCATTGGCACGACCACCTACGGCAAGGGCATCGTTCAGACCACCTATCCTCTCAGCGAGAGCGGCGGCTGGGTCAAAATGACCACCGGCGCCTACTACACGCCAAACGGCAGATGTATTCACGGCGAGGGCTTGACCCCCGACTTGGAGATATTCCTGCCAGAGGAAGAGGCGGGCAAGAGCGTGGACCTCCTGACGCTGGAGCAGGACACCCAGCTTCGGGCGGCCCTGGACTATTTGAGATAACCAATGAATTCGGAGGAGATGGCGAGCATGCAGCTTTGGGGAATTGTGCGCCGCAACCATAAGATTGCCGCGCAGACTGTGGCGCCTGCCGATCTGCACGGCGGATGGACACTGGACGCCCTGCAAGAGGGGGTGGGGGAGGTGTGCCAGCTTCTCGATTTGTCCCGCCCTATCCTGATGGAGAAACACCGCGCTGAGATGGAAAAATTTGGCAGGACGGTGTTCAAGCAGGC
>JAHZEH010000347.1 GCA_019421925.1 Clostridia bacterium | reverse complement strand
TGACCCTTCCAAAGGGCCCGCCCCCCTCATTGCCCACTAGGAAGCGGTGAAGATACTCCACCCCCGTCCAGGACGCCGTCCTGTCGTTGGCAGTAATGTAATACCAGCCATAGATGGGCGTATAATTCATCACTCCCGATCCGGCGTAGATACATTGGGAAGCAAAGTTGGTGCAGTCCCCGCCCAGATCGTCGAAATTATAATATGCCGGGTTGCGCGAAAGCGCCCATCTCCGGGCATATTGCACCGCCAGACTCCGGCGGTAGGGAATGATTGGCATGGTCTTCCCCTCCTCTCCCTACTATAGTATAAAACCCGCCGGGAAAAAGTTCTCCCAGCGGGTCCGTATTGAATGATCATTCTATTCCACGTAGAGGAAAGGGGATGTCAGGTCGGCCCCCTCCGGAACCTGCACATCAAAACCGCTGGCGCGGAGGTCCTCCAGCAGGCCCTCCGCAGCCTCAGACAGCCCCTGGAGAAAGATACCATAATCGTCGCCATGGAGGGCGTATTGGGCAGTATATCCCCGGGCCTCCAGCCAGGCGCTCACCGCGGCAAAAACCTCCTGTTCCCCTTCCCCCTCCGGGGGAATGATGGAGATTCTGCAGGTGGCCTCCTCCTCGCAGGAGAGGATAGCCGGACAGCTTCCGCCGCCCTCCGGGGCGCATTCCCCCCATTCCCCGGCATAGCGCGGGCATATGGGCTGGCCTGCTGCACGTCGGCCTCGGGATCATAAACGGCGGCCTCGGGGACGTCCATCGCGTCCTCCAGGGAGGCCGGAGCGATCCCGGCCTCGGGGCTGCCCTCGGCCTCCACGCTCTCCGGTTCCTCTGCGGCATAGGCGTAAATTCTCGGGGTCTCCCCGGGGCTTCCCCCGCCGCCCCCCTGAGCCCAGCTCGCCGCCCAAAGCCCGACGCCCACCACAGCCACTACGGCCGCAGCGGAACTGACCCATCGCAGGAGGGGCCGCTTGGCGCGGTTCTCCGCGCCCGGACGTCTATCCCTCTCCACAGAAACGATATCCCCTCCGGCCTCCGGCCTGCCAGCTCCCCCGGAGCGGGCGGCCTCTTGACGGACAGCGTCGCGCCACCCACGGGAAAACGACTCGGGAACCTCCTCCATCTGTCCGCGCAGCAGTTCCGCCGTCCTGCCCATCCAATCCAAATCCGCCCGGCAGGTCCCGCACTGGGTCAGGTGTTCCTCCCAGTCCCCCCGCTCATCCGGCTCCATTGTCCCATCCATATAGGCGGAAAGCCTCTCCAGCCTTTCGCCGTCGTCCAAATTTTTGCCGCACCGCATGGCCGCCATCACCTCTTCTGTCCCATGGAGATTTTCTCCACTCTTTATACTTGAAAGACGCGCAAAAAACCTTCCCGGTTCCCGATTTTTATGAAAAAAGAATCAGTAGCCCGTGACCTCCCTGATTGAATGCATCCCGAAACCGCGTGCGCCCGGATTCCACAGCTTCCAGCGGCGTCAACCCGGCGTCCCCACCGTACTCCCATGACGTCATATCCCGTGACGGCCCGCCCCTGCCTTGATTTTCCTGGAGGCAAAAGGGTATAATATGTGACAAGGTGTGTATGCGCCTTGTCAATGAAGGAGGATCAATCTATGCTGATAAACACGCAAAAGCGGACAGGCCGGGCGCTCTGCCTGGCGCTGGCGCTCTGCCTGCTTCCCCTCGCCGGCTGCGGCGGGGGCGGAGACACCAGCCGGGCCGACCTCACGCCCAGTCCGGCTGCCTCCACTGCCCAGCCCACTCCCGCCCCCACGCCGACCCCAACCCCCATGCCCGTTCCGGAGGCGGAGAGCGGCCAGGTCACGGCCTATTATTTCGAGAATATCGACGGCGTCCCCAACCTCTATGCCGCCATGGAGATCACCAATGCAGGCGCCGTACCCGCCATAGTGGAGTCCATCAAGGTCACGTTCAACACAGGGGAAAAGACCCAGGCCACCACTTTCACCCCGCCTCTCACGCGCAATGACACCATCGAGCCGGGCGCGACCATCCAGCTCGCGGTGTGGCTGCCCTATGTGGGGGAG
>JAHZEH010000346.1:1195-2059 GCA_019421925.1 Clostridia bacterium | reverse complement strand
TACATAATGTCGAGCATGGTGTCCTCCAGGATGGCGCGCAGGCCCCGGGCGCCCGTCTTGCGCTCCAGTGCCTTCTTGGCGATGGCACGCAGGGCGTCTCCGTCAAAATCAAGCTCGACACCGTCCATGGAAAGCAGGCGCTGGTACTGCTTGACCAGGGCGTTCTTGGGCTTGGTCAGTATGTTGACCAGGGCCTCCTCATCGAGCTGATTGAGGGTTACAACCACGGGTACGCGGCCGACAAACTCGGGGATCAGGCCGAACTTGAGCAGGTCCTCAGGCAGAATCTTGTTCAGAATGCTGCCGATATCCTTTTCCTGCCTGCTCTGCACCTGCGCGCCAAAGCCCATGGACTTCTTACCCGTGCGGGCCTCGATAATCTTTTCGATGCCGTCGAAGGCGCCGCCGCAGATAAAGAGGATATTGGTCGTGTCAATCTGGATAAACTCCTGGTGGGGATGCTTGCGGCCGCCCTGGGGTGGGACGCTCGCCACCGTGCCCTCCAGAATTTTCAGAAGAGCCTGCTGCACACCCTCGCCTGAGACGTCCCGGGTGATGGAGGGATTGTCGCTCTTGCGGGCGATCTTGTCAATCTCATCGATGTAGATAATACCCTTCTGGGCCTTCTCCACATCGTAATCCGCCGCCTGGATCAGCTTGAGCAGGATATTTTCCACATCCTCGCCCACATAGCCGGCCTCCGTCAGGGAGGTTGCGTCCGCCACGGCGAAGGGCACGTCAAGGATGCGGGCCAGCGTCTGGGCCAACAGCGTCTTTCCGCTGCCCGTGGGGCCGAGCATCAGGATATTGCTCTTTTGCAGCTCCACGCTGTCCTTGGTCTGGGGTACGCCGATGCGCTTATAG
>JAHZEH010000346.1:0-1185 GCA_019421925.1 Clostridia bacterium | reverse complement strand
ACGGAGAGCGCCTTCTTTGCGGTTTTCTGGCCGATCACATAATCGTCCAGGGTTTTCATGATTTCCGTGGGCTTGGGGATGTCCTCCAGATTCATGGGCGAAGCATCCGCAGGCAAATCGTTGACGATCTCCATGCACAGCTCCACACACTCATCGCAGATATAGACGCCCGGCCCCGCAACGATGCGCCTTACCTCCTGCTGGGTTTTCCCGCAGAAAGAGCACCGGACAGTCTTGGAATCATCGTTTTTCGGCATTTGTCACCTCATGTAAATTCTGCAAGCGTGTTGATCGGGCGCGGAGACTATTTCTCCTTGGTGGTGATGACCTCGTCCACGAGGCCATACTCGCAGGCCTCCTGAGCGGTCATGTAATAGTCGCGCTCCACGTCCGCCGCAATCTTTTCAATGCTCTGGCCGGTGCGGGCGGCAAGAATCTCATTCATATGCTTCTTGGTCTTGAGAATCTGTTCCGCCTGGATGCTGATATCCGTCGCCTGGCCGCGCGCGCCGCCGCTGGGCTGGTGAATCATCACCTCGGCGTTGGGCAGAGCCTTGCGCTTGCCCTTCGCGCCTGCCGCCAGCAGGAATGCGCCCATAGAGGCTGCCAAACCGATGCAAATGGTGCTCACGTCGCTGCGGATGTACTGCATGGTGTCATAGATGGCCATGCCCGCAGTCACGGAGCCGCCGGGGCTGTTGATATAGAGAAAAATGTCCTTGTCAGGGTCCTCAGCTTCCAGGAAAAGGAGCTGGGCCACGATCAGGTTCGCGGTATCGTCCGTCACTTCGCCGCCCAAAAATACGATGCGGTCCTTGAGCAGACGGGAATAGATGTCGTATGACCTCTCTCCGCGGTTTGTCTGTTCCAAAACGGTAGGAACCAAATACATGCTGGAATCCCTCCTTGGGTATGGTTACCGGCTTATTCCGCCGTCTCTTCCGGGGCCGCTTCCGCCTTGTCCGGTTCTCCGGCAGGCTTGGGGTCGACCATCACGGCATTGTCCACAATGAGCTCCACGGCCTTGCGCATGGCGAGGTCCCGCTTGATGGCCTCAATATTGGCCGTCTCCATGAGCTCCTTGATGTCCTCAATCTCCTTGTCCATGCTCTTGGCAAACGCCTCGAATTCCGCCTGGACATCCTCATCCGTGGCAACGATGTTCTCCTGTTTGACGATCTCCTC
>JAHZEH010000345.1 GCA_019421925.1 Clostridia bacterium | reverse complement strand
CCGACATGGTCTTCATGCGCTCCGCCTCCATCATGAGTTGGGGCACATAGAGCTGGGACGCGTCCTTGGAGATGTCGGCAATATACTGCAGGCACATCTCCTCCTCCCCCTCGTCCCCCTTGGGCACAAGTTTCTCCGAGACTTTGACAAACCAGTTGGCAAAGGGGAAGAGGATGACGCAGTTGAAGATATTATAAAAGGTATTGAACCCCGCAATCTGCCAGTTGACCGCCGGGGACGCCCCCTGCAGAATTTCCACAAAGGGGATGAATTGTAGCAACAGCATGGAAACCGCAGCGCCGCAGATCTTATAGATCAGGTGCATGACCGCTGCGATTCTGGCGTTGCGGCTGGTACCGATGCTGGCGAGCAGCGCCGTGATGCACGTGCCGATATTGGAACCGATCAGCATGGGAATAGCTATCTCCAGCGTCATGAGTCCCTCCAGGGACATGGTGATGAGAATGCCCGAGAAAGCGCTGGAGCTCTGGATCAGGCAGGTGACGGCTGCGCCGACCAGCAGGCCGACGACGGGATTCCGCATGGAGGCGAGCACATTATGGAAGAGCTCGGAATCCGCCAGCGGCTCCAGGGAAGTGCTCATGATGCTCATGCCCATAAAGAGCATGCCGAAGCCCAAGACGATGTATCCCACCCGCTGGATCTTTTTGTTCCTGATGAACATCTGGGTGATTGCGCCTAAAAGAACCAGGAGGGGGGCGATGGCCGTCAGCTTGAAGGACACCAGGATACCCGTCATGGTTGTGCCGATGCTGGAGCCCATGATGACGCCGATGGCCTGCTGCAGCGTCATGAGAGAGGCGTTGACAAAACCGACCACCATAACGGTTACAGCGGCGGAGCTCTGGATGACCGCCGTGACGCCCATCCCCACCAGAACACCAAAAATGCGCCTGCTTGTCAGCATGTTGAGCCATTCGCGCATCCGGTCGCCCGCGACTTTTTTCAGCCCGTCTCCCATCATACTCATGCCGTACAAGAAAAGCGCAACACCGCCCCCCAGGGAAAATAGCTGGTAAATATCCATGCGCACTACCTCTCAGCTCTCGACAAGACGCCCAAGATTTTTACATTTATTTTACTTAGATTTTACTTCTATCCTCTGTGCGGTGTCAATCACCGGGAAGCACTCTTCGAACATTTTGCAGAAACCCCTGCACTTTTTCCTATATAAATTGGCCGCGTTATTCCAATCCCGCGAATCCAGTCTGGCGCAGCGCCTCATAGAGCACAACCGCCACGGAATTGGACAGATTGAGGGAGCGCAGGGTCGGACGCATGGGGATACGGATAGGGCGCTCAGGATACCGGCTCAAAAGCGCCTCCCCCAGTCCCGCCGTCTCCTTGCCAAAGACCAGGTAATCCCCTTCCCGGTATCGCTCATCGCAATACCCGCCGCTCCCTTTGGTGGTCGCCAGGAAAAAGCGGGCCCCCGGCTCCGCCTCCGCCACGACCTCATCAAAACTGTCATGATAATAGAGGTCCAGTTTGTCCCAATAGTCCAGGCCGGCCCGCTTGAGCTTTTTGTCATCCACCGTGAATCCCAGCGGCCGCACCAGGTGCAGCGCGCTCCCCGTCGCCGCGCAGGTCCTTGAAATATTGCCGGTATTCTGTGGAATCTCCGGCTCAACCAGAACGATGTGAAACATACAAGTTCCCCCTTAAAAATAATCCTTCTTATTCTATCAACAATTTGTAAACTTGTACATTCCCACCCAAATTTTGGAAGGATACGCCTTGCATTCCC
The DNA here is from genome assembly GCA_019421925.1 of Clostridia bacterium. Taxonomy (GTDB): domain Bacteria; phylum Bacillota; class Clostridia; order Christensenellales; family CALWSW01; genus JAHZEH01. The sequence goes on along the minus strand of JAHZEH010000345.1, from coordinate 291 downwards.
CTGGCAAAGTGGATATACTTTACTGACAGAAAAGCGCCCTCAGTGGACAAGGGCAGACGCGTTTTTTGCAGCATGCCGCCGGCGTTATGTTGAGGCTCCCTGGAACAGGCCCCTATGCTATCGGGCCTGCGCCTTGCGTTGGTTCGCGGCGGTTTTGGGGCGGCTCCCTGAGCAGAGCTGCCCCCCTTGTCCGCTGAGGGCACTGCCCCCGTATTTATATGCGCATCTTCAGACCCTGATTTTCTGATATTTTTAAATTTGGAAAGAGGAAATACCATGCCAAACCAAGCC
>JAHZEH010000344.1 GCA_019421925.1 Clostridia bacterium | reverse complement strand
GCCGGAATGAAGCGCATGCCATCCAAGCTCTATGCCGCCAAGGGTCCCCAGGAGGAGGGAAGAATTCTCTTCCAGCTGGACACCCAATCGGATCAGAGGCTGCAATTCTTTACCAATCTGGGCACCATGTATTCCCTGGATGTGGAGGAGATCCCCGAGTGGAAACCCAGGGAGCGGGGCCTGCTGCCCGCCAGCCTGTTCCAGGGGTGGCGGGACGGGGAGGAGATCCTTGCGGTATTTAACTTCAGGGACTACTCCCAGGGGAGCCTGCTCTTCTTTACCCGGAGGGGCATGGCCAAGCGGAGCAGCCTTTCAGACTATGAAACCAGGAACCGCAGAATCGCGGCCTGCAGCCTCAAGGGGGAGGACGTCCTCCTCGGCGTATTTTTGGATGGCGGCGCGGGCGATATCTACTGTGTCAGCGAGAAGGGGATGGCGATCCGGTTTGACGCCCAGTCCATCCCCAGCACCGGCAGGGCGACAGCGGGCGTCAAGGCGATGGCCCTGGCCCCGGACGACGCCCTGGCCTATGCGGGCCAGCTCAGCGGCGCGGGGGAACTCATCCTGCTCAGCGACCGGGGCTATGCCAAACGGGTGCTCCAGCTGGATTTTGAACCCCAGGCCCGGAATGGCAAGGGCCTGAAAGCTTTCGACTGGAAGAAGAAGGGGGCCAATGGGCAGAAGATTGCCGCAGTGCTGCCGGTACGGGCCTCCGCCCGGTTCGTGGTGGAACAGGCCCATGGGGACAGGACGGCTTTCCAGACCGACGAGGTGCGCATCGAGTCCCGCTCCTCGGCAGGGCAGCCCCTGGTGGCTGTGCTTATGGATGATGTGGTGACGGCCGCCTATTTTGAGGAGGCGGCGACGGAGGAGCCGTGATGGAAAAGCTGATTGTTCTGGGGACGGGGCATGCCCTGACAACCCACTGTTACAACACCTGTTTTGCGCTGGAGCGGGGCGGGGAGTATTGCCTGGTGGACGCAGGAGGGGGCAATGGCATCCTGGCCCAGATGGAGAGGGCGGGCATGGACTGCCCCAGCATCCGCCACCTGTTCGTGACCCACTGCCATACCGATCATATCCTGGGTGTCATTTGGGCGGTGCGGGTTATCGCTGCGGCCATGTGCAAAGGCGGGACGGCGGGGGAGCTCCATCTCTACGGCCATGACGCTGCCATGGATGCGGTGCAGGCCATGTGCAGGATGACGCTCCAAAAGAAGTGGGTGGACCTGTTTGGAACCCGCATTCTCTTCCACAAGGTGGAGGACGGGGAGAAGGCCTCCATTATGGGGTGCGAGACGGTCTTTTTTGACATCGCCTCCACCAAGATGAAGCAGTTCGGCTTTTCCATGGAACTGCCGGACGGCAAAAAGCTCACCTGCCTGGGGGACGAGCCCTGCAGCCCACGCTGCGAGGGCTATGCCCGGGGGAGCGACTATCTGCTCACCGAGGCGTTCTGCCTGGATGGGGAGAGCGGGAGATACCATCCCCACGAGATAAATCACAGCACGGTCAAGGACGCCGCCCAGCTCTCAGAAAAACTGGGGGCCAGGACCCTCCTGCTCTGGCACACGGAGGAAGCTCATCTCAGCGAGCGCCGTGAGCTCTATACAGAGGAGGCGGCGCGTTATTTCACCGGGAATATCCTCGTGCCCGATGATTTGGACGTGATCCAACTTTGAATCAAAACCCGCCGGGACAGAACGCCCCGGCGGGTTTTTTCGCCCATGGTCTGAAAATCATGGTGCCTGCATACATATGGTGTTAGACACATATGGGAGGTGCCGGAATGGATTTGGGAGCAACCGCCAATGCTGTAAAGCTTTGCGGTGTCATAGACAGTGAAGTCGTATACAGCCACAGCCTGTTCGGAGAGGCGTTTCATCAATTTTTCCTGTTGGCGCCCCGGCTTTCCGGAACGATGGACCGGCTGCCTGTAACGGTGTCCGAGCGGCTGCTGGATAGGCCCATGCACTGTGGGACGCCCTTGGCGCTCACCGGCCAGCTCCGCTCCTACAACAAACAGGTGGACGGGGCTAACCGGCTGATTCTGACGGTGTTCGCCCAGTCGCTGGAGGAGGGGGAGGGTTA
>JAHZEH010000343.1 GCA_019421925.1 Clostridia bacterium | reverse complement strand
GTCTCCCTGGCCGCCTCCCTGGGCCTGCTGACGACGCTGCCCGCAGGGACGGAGTTTGAGCTGCGCATCCGGGAGGGAGGCGCAGCCACCGTCAATATCATCGGGGCGGGGAAGTTTGAGACGGCTCAGCAGGAGAAAAACGCTGTCATCTCCGTGGTGAATACGCTTATGGAGTTCCCCGCCATACAGTCCGTCAAAGTGGAGATGGACGGCAAGGGGAAAGGAAGTCTGCCCTTCGGCACAGAATTGGGCAGGGAATACACCCGCATTGCCCTCAACTGCGAGACGGCGGCCGCCATGGGGGGAGACCCGGGGGCCAATGCGGTGACGCTTTATTTCTCCAACTATGAGGCCACCCTCAACGTGCCCGTGACCCGCAGCATGCCGGAGGAACCGACGGTGGAGAGCGCGGTGGAAGCGCTGATAGAGGGACCCGAGCAGATAGACGCCCTGCGGAGCTGCTTCCCGGAGGGGACCAGGCTTCTGGACGTGGCGGTGGAGAGCGGCGTGGCGGTGGTGAATCTGTCGGCGGAGTTCGAAAATATTCTGGAGCACCCGGCATTGACCCAGCGGGCGCTGGACACCCTCTCCCTGACAGCTCAGCAATTCGGCGTGAGCGCGGTGAGAGTGGAGGTGGAGGGGGAGGAATTCGAGTCCCAGAACCCTGTGCTGGCCCCTCTCTATGCCAACCGCCTGCAATAATTGAATTTCATGATGATTCCATAACACAATGCGATTTCACTTTCCTGCAAAATATTGATATGATTTTATCATCACCGGTGAGAGCATTGAAATACTTTGGAGGAAAAGAATATGAAGAAAGCATTGGCATGGGTTCTAACCCTGGCGCTCGCCCTTGGCGCGGCGGGCTGCTCCGCCCCTGCCGGAGAACCGGAGAGCACTGCGGCCCCCGTGGAGACTCCGGCGGCCTCCGGGAAACCGCAGCAGACTCAGGCCCCTGAAGAGACGCCCGGAGAGCCGGAATACGCGGAGACCCTGGAAGCGGACATTGTGGTGGTTGGCGCGGGCGGCGGCGGAATGGCCGCGGCTATTGAGGCCAGACAGCTCGGCGCGGACGTCATCGTCCTGGAGAAGAACGCCTCCTACGGCGGGACCAGCGCCTATACCGAGGGCCTGTTTGCCGTGGGTTCCCGCTGGCAGAAGGAGGCGGGCGTGGAGATTACGGCGGACGAGGTGCTGCAAAAAACCATGAACTACCACCACTGGATTGCCGACGCGGAGCTGACCATGACCTTCTTTGAGATGTCCGGCGAGACAGTGCAGTGGCTGGAGGATCTGGGTGTGGTCTTTACAGGAGCCCGGACCCTGGGACCCTCCCTGCAGACCTGGCACACCTACGAGGGCCTGGGCGGACAGTACACCAAGAGCCTCTATGAGGCGGCGACGGCAGCGGGCGTCCAGTTTATGATGGAGACCCCGGGCCAGGAGCTGATCATGGAGGAGGGCAAGGTGGCGGGCGTTGCGGCCCTGAGGGCGGACGGTTCCAGGATTGCCCTCAAGGCAAACGCTGTGATCCTGGCCACAGGCGGCTTTGCGGACAGCGAGGAGATGATCAACGAATATACCAGCCTCAACTTTGACGACGTGGTTGCTGTTGGAAGCCCCGGGCGAACGGGCGACAGCATCCGGATGGGCATGGAGGCGGGCGCGGCCACCGAGGGCATGGGCACCATCATGTTGTGCGGCGCTCTGGTAACCAGCCTGAATTTCGACTCCCAGCTCAATGTGGCGGCGGGCCGCCAGCCCATGCTCTGGGTCAATGAGAAGGCGGAGCGCTTTGCGGACGAGGGCATCGTTACCAACTTCTCCTATTCCGGAAACGCCATGAGCCGCCAGAATAAAGTGTACAACATCATGGACCAGGCGATCCTTCAGGAGATGCACGACAACGGCTGCTTCTTCGGCAAGGGGATGTATGTGCCCACGGGTTCCCCTCTGGACGACGTATTTAACCAGTTGGACGCCGCCATTGAGGCGGACGATCCCAATATCTTCGTGGCGGATACCATTGAGGAGCTGGCCGGGAAGATGGGTCTCGATCCCGTAAAACTGGCCGGGACGGTGGAGACTTACAACGGCTATT
>JAHZEH010000342.1:692-2117 GCA_019421925.1 Clostridia bacterium | reverse complement strand
GGAGATGCCATTCTCTTCGAATTTCTTTTTAAAGAAGTCCTCCTCCATGGTGAAGGCGGTGCCCAGCAGGCCCAGTTTGCCCATTCCTTTGAGCCTGGCCTCCCGGTAGGTTGTCTCTACAATGCTGAGCAGAGGCAGGGGGGAGAGGGCCTGGAGCCGTTCGTAGACGATATGGGGCGTATTGGCGGCCAGGGCGGCGAAGTCCGCGCCCGCTGCCGCAGTGTTTTGGATCGCCCGGAGCAGGAAAGCGGTCAGGCCGTCATAGTCCTTACTCCGGCAAAAGCTCAGCATCTCGAAGATGTTGACGCTCTCGAGAACGAGGGGAGGAAAGCTGCCCTGGGGATTCCGGCTCTGATAGCCATAGTTGATGCCGTGATAATAGGACAGGGTGGATTCGGGACCCATACCGCCGATGAGACCTAGTTTTTTCATAAAGAGGCCCTTTCATGAATTTTATTCTGAAAGTCAGAGCTGTTAACGGCTATTATACCATAGTTCAGGACAAACGCAAAAATACTTGACAATCAGGACGCGCAAGAGTATGATGTTACAGGTGTAAAGGAGTAGACCTTTACAGCAAGGGGTGTCTGAGATGGAGAAGAACGTGGAATACGGCCTGCTGCTGGACTATTACGGCGATTTTTTGACAGAGCGCCAGCGCCTTTTCATGGACATGCACTTCAATCAGGACCTCTCCCTGGGCGAGATCGCCGAACAGGAGGGAATCAGCCGCCAGGGCGTGCGGGACGCGATTTTGCGCGGACAGACGCTTCTTGGCGATATGGAGCATAAATTGGGCCTGCACAGGCGGGCCAAATTGGCCGGGGACTGCCTGGGACGGCTGCGCGCGGCGCTCAAGGACGCGCTTTTGCAGCCTGAGGACCGCTGGGCGCTGACCCAGTGCATCGACGAATTGGAGCGGGCCCTGCAGGCGTAACCGAAGGATACCGGACGACAGAACAGAGGCGGACAGGAGGAAGCGAATGGCTTTTGAAGGTCTCTCCGAAAAACTGCAAAATGTTTTTAAAAAGCTTTCCGGCCGCGGCAAGCTGAACGAAAAAGATGTCAAAGAGGCGATGCGCGAGGTCAAGCTGGCGTTGCTGGAGGCTGACGTCAACTTCCTTGTGGTCAAGGATTTCATCAAGAAAGTTTCCGACCGGGCGGTCGGGCAGGAAGTGCTTGAGAGCCTGACGCCCGGCCAGCAGGTCATCAAGATTGTCAACGAGGAGCTCACCGCCCTGATGGGCAGCCAGCAGAGCAAACTTGCTTTCGCTTCCAAGCCCCCCTCCATCTATATGATGGTGGGCCTGCAGGGCGCGGGCAAGACCACCATGTGCGGCAAGCTGGGCGGCTACCTCAAAAAGCAGTTCGGGCGTTCCCCACTGCTGGTGGCCTGCGATATCTACCGTCCCGCCGCTATCAAGC
>JAHZEH010000342.1:0-682 GCA_019421925.1 Clostridia bacterium | reverse complement strand
AGCAGCTGCAGGTCGTGGGCGAAAAGCTGGGCCTGCCCGTTTACGAACACGGCGTCAACGACCCGGTGGCGACGGCTAAGGAGGCTCTTGCCCTGGCCGAGCGCAACGGTAACGACGTGCTTATCGTCGACACCGCCGGCCGGCTGCATATCGACGAGGATATGATGCAGGAGCTGGTGCGGGTTAAGGAAGCCATCGGGCCCACCGAGATCCTCCTTGTGGTTGACGCCATGACCGGTCAGGACGCCGTAAATGTGGCCAAGTCCTTCAACGAGCGCCTGGATGTCCAGGGCGTCATCCTGACCAAGCTGGACGGCGACACCAGAGGCGGCGCTGCCATCTCGGTGCGGTCGGTCACAGGCAAGCCCATCAAATTCTGCGGCGTGGGGGGGAAGCTCACGGATATCGAACCCTTCTATCCCGACCGCATGGCCTCCCGCATTCTGGGAATGGGAGATGTGCTCACCCTGATTGAAAAGGCCCAGGAGACTTTTGACCAGAAGAAGGCTGAGGAGCTGGCCCGCAAGATGGTCAAAAACCAGTTCACCCTGGAGGACTTCCTTGAGCAGATGCAGCAGATGAAAAACATGGGCTCCATGCAGGATATGCTGGCCATGCTGCCCGGGGGGAATAAACTGGGAAACGTGGAACTGGACGAGAAGGCCATGGGACGTACCGAGGC
>JAHZEH010000034.1 GCA_019421925.1 Clostridia bacterium | reverse complement strand
TACTCCACGCCCTTCTCGTCCAGGTGCTTCTGCAAGCCGGTGATAAGATAGGGTCCCAGGCGGGCTGCGCCCGGCCCGCGGAACTGGTGGTCATATTTGATGACCCCGAACTCCACGCCCATGTCATAGAGCCAATCAATATTCTCGCCCATCATAGAGCCGTAGAGCTGGGCGCTTTCCTCGTTGTACAGTTCGTCGGTGACCGTGGCGGAGGGCTTTTTCAGGGACTCAATGATCTGTTCGATAGGATAATCAATGCCCTCGGCGGCCTGGAGTTTGGTGCCGCCGCCGATCAGATAGCCGGTGCGGACCGAGGAGCCCCCCAGGAAACCCAGCTGTTCCACCAAGATGGTGTTGAGGCCCAAATCGCCCGCCTCCGCGGCGGCGGCCATTCCCGCGCTGCCGCTGCCCACGATAACCACGTCGCAGGAGGTATCCCCATAGACAGTTTCATCCGCATCTGCCTGAATCATGAGAGCGGAGACGTCGCCGCCGCCCTGTTCCACCGCCTGCTTGACGGCCTGGAGCAGAGCCGCGCCCGAGATGGTCGCGCCCGATACCATATCCACGTCCAAGCTCTGACGGGCAATAATTTCCTCCTTCACATGATCCATAGCCACAGTACCCAGGGCCAGGGATTCGGAGTGCTCCACCACCTCAATGGCCTGGATTTCGTTCTCCCCCAGAGTGACCGACACCACCATCTGGCCGTTATGACCGGTGACGGTGGCCTCATACTGCCCGGGGGTGAACAGGGCGGGAATCTGGGCCGCTTCCGCCGGGGCCGCTGTCGCCTCAGGCGCAGGTGCTTCCGTGGCGTCTGGCGTCTGTGCCGGGGCTCCGCAAGCTGTCAGGCCCAGGGCGAGCAGGACGCACAGCAGCCATGCGCATACTCTCTTCATAGTCTCTTCCTCCTGTTTTGTTTTGTAGGGCATTTCTCCCCTCCTTTTAATTGTACGATCTGTCACGGTGGCAGATACAAGAGGAAATCCAGAGACATTTTCGGGGGGCTTTCTCCGGAATTCTTTCCTTAAAAGGCTTTCGCCCTCCGGTACACCCTTTCTGAGGCGGTCATTGAAATTTTTCGCACATTCCCCGCTAAATTTTCCTGCTGTTTCTGGGCGTCCCCGTTGCGACGGGCTCCCCGGCGCCCCTATACCTCCATCCACACCTCCCGCAGATAAGCATGATCCTCTCCATCCCTGTGGACCAGAACGGTTCTGCAAAAAACGCCGCCGCGGAGGGTAAGCCCCTGTCCCCTCATATACTGAAACTCCTGGGTAAACAGTTCCTCCACGCCCCCCGGATTCCGGCTGGCGGAACCCATGCGCTTGACCGTGTGCAGGCAGCGGGCGGGCGGAAGCCTGCGCACCTCCGGTCCCATGGGGAGGCAGGCCTGATTCAGATCCTCCTCCCGCACAGCCGCGCCTACAATGCGCCGCGTCTCCCCCCGGACGATATCTGCCCAGTCAAACCGCAGATAGGCAAAGGTATATAGTTGTTTCTGCATCCAGACGGAGTGGGTTTGCAGGCCCTCCTCCGCGTCGATAGGCACATTGTTTCGGAAGGTGTCAATGAGGCGGAGGGCAGGCCTCTCGGCCAGCTCAAAACGCCCAATCTTTCCCATCAGTTCTGATACCTCCCGCTGCCGCCTGCGGATGGACTTGAGGGTCTGAAATCCCTTCTCCAGCTCCCGCTCAATCTCCTCCGCCCTCTGGCCGTAGATCTGCAGGATACCGTCGGTATCCGCGCACTCCAATAGGGCCCGGGCCTGCTCCAGGGTGAAACCGTACTGCATATACGCCCGGGCTTTTCCCATGAGGCAGACGTCGGTGATGTCGTAATAGCGGTGGCCAGACTCCTCGGTCTTGGGCTTGACCACGCCTTTGCGCTCATAGTAGCGGATGGTCTCGGGGGCCACGCCCAGAAGCTGAGAGACCTTTCCAATTTTAAATTTGTGCAGCATATTTCTCTATCCTCCCGCCCGGGCCCTCGCTCCCGGGCTTTTTTCCATCATACCGCACCCCATTCCTTTGTGCAAAAAATCTCTAACTGATGACAGGATTTTTCGCAAAAAGCCCCCTCTCCTGTTTGGAGAGGGGGCCGCGTTACATTTTCTGAGGCTTTAACCGATCGCCTTGACCTTGGTCACGCCGTCCGCATCCTTCTGGGGTGCGGGGAGGACAGGCTGAGCGGGGGCCTCCGTAACCGGAGACTCCGTGCCAGCGGCGTCCGTGCGGCCCAGAACAAAGTCCGTTACAAAGCCGCCGGCCAGCCTGCCGGAGGTGAAGGCCCAGCCCAGGGCCGCGCCGCCAAAGGTGACATAGGGCTTTTTGTTGGTGTAGAGCACGCCCATGCTGTCATTGCCCACGGCGTACAGGCCGCCGATGGCTGTCTTGCCGTCGCTCTGGAGCACGCGCAGCTTGGTGTCCACGTCAAGAGCGCCGCAGGTGGAGTAGGTCACCGACGCGCCGTTCACCGCATAGTAGGGTCCTTCGCTGCCCAGGGCCCACAGGTACTTGGGATCTTTGCCGTACTGGGTGTCCTCGCCTTTGCTGCACATCTCATTGTAGGCGGCGACCGACTTCTCCAGCTTGGCAGGATCCATGCCGGTCTTGGCGGCCAGCTCTTTGAGGGTGTCCGCCTTGTAGACGTATCCCACCTTGACAGCCGACTCCAGCACATCGTAGATCTCGGGGATGGGCTGGCCAACAGGCACGCCGCCCTGCCCCTGCGCCATGGTGGTCTTGACCACGCTGAAGCCGTTCTTCTGAACCTCCTTGACCTGGGCGTCCGACCAGATGGAGAAGAAGGTGGGGCCGGCCTTCCACCAGACGAAGGTCTCAGCCTCATTGGCGTAGCGGTCGCCGTGGACGTCCACCTGGAGGACATTTTGGCTGATGGCCATGGTCATGGGCACGTCGTTGAGGGACCAGGTGGCCTCATAGCCGTAGCGGTTGTCCACCTTGCCCTCAATCATATTGACAGGATACTCGGTGAGGATCTGGGTGGTGGTGACAAAGTGCACCATGGGAGGCATGTCGATATTATAGGTTCCCGCGCCGATATCAATGGCGGACTGGATCATCTTGCCGTCGTTCTGGGTCATGCCATAGCCATAAGTGCCCCAGACGCCCTTGAGGGGCCAGTACTCATCGCTGAGGTATTCCTTCTGCATCTCGCCATTGCCCGCAAAGCCGCCGGTGGCCAGCACCACAGCCTTGGCGTTGATTTGATACTGGGCGCCGTCCGCGCCAACGGCCTTGACGCCGGTGACTGTGTTGGTCTCCCGGTCGTAGAGGAGCTCATAGGCCTCGGTTTCGAGCATATACTCGCCGCCCAGGCCAGTATAATCCTCCATCATCCCCTGGAAATAGGAATCCACCTGGTCGGGGCGGTAGACCAGCTCACGGCCGTAGTCGCGGCCTTCCTCGGCGTTGCCCGCATACACGTACTGGTATTTGCAGCGGTAAACGTCCTGAGCGGTAAAGCCCTTGAGGGGATTATTGAGCAGGAAGCCGTGGTCAAAAAACAGCCAGTCGATGGTCTCGCCCGAGTTTTCCAGGAAGAGGTCCACCAGTTCGGTCTTCTCGTCGCCACCGGTGTACTCCAGCCAGGCAGCCCGCATAGCGCCGCCGTCCATATAATCCTCGCCGCCGTTGAAGGCCTCCTTATAGCGGGGGGCGTTGACGCCCATGGGTTCGCCGCAGTTGGCGGAGGTGCCGCCGAACTTGGCGGACTTGTCGATGGCCAGGACAGACACGGCGTCCGGATCGGCCTTGTACATAGCCTCCGCGGCGCTCATGGCCGTGGCGCAGCCCGAGCCGCCCATGCCGACGACCAGCACGTCCACGTCGATGGTCTCATTGCCGCCCTTCTTGACGGGTTCGGTCTGGAAGAGCTCAATGGCCCCCTCCGCCGCTCCGCCCGCGGCCAGGGCCTTCTCCAGGGCCTCGACAACCGCCGAGCGGATGCCGTTGCTGCTGGCCGTCGCGCCCGTGATAGCATCCACCGCCACGGACTGGCTGTCAATCATGCGGGGGATGATCCGCTCCTCGGCGGAGCGGAAGATAGGCGGGGTCTCGCGGCCCGCGTCCGTCACCTCAATGGAGAGGATTTTGCTCTCGTCCACAGCCACCTTGACCGTCACGGGCTCAATCCAGTCATAGCCCCGTCCCGAGCCCTCGTATTCGCCCGCCTTCATCTGAATGACCGGTTTCTCGGGCTCCTGCGCCTCCGGCGCGGCCGCGGCCTTCTTGAGCGCCGCCCTGGCCGCACGCAACACGGCGTTGCTGGTGACCGTCGCGCCGGAGATCACGTCCACGTTTGCACTGCCCCTCTTGGCGATGGCCGCTGCCAGCTTGGGCGCAGCGGCCCCGCCGATCCCGGAAGTCTCCTTGGGGGCCGACACTTTGCAGGCCGTAATGCGTGTTTCATTCACTGTGATGGTGACAGTGATTGTGCCGCCAAAGCCCTGGGCCTTGGCGGAATACTCGCCAGGCGCATAGGCTGCGGCGAACGCAGTGGGGATCACGCCGGCCGCCAGAGACAGCGCCATCACCATCGCGAGCAGCAGAGAGAGTTTGCGTTTCATCATTTGGTTCCCTCCTTCTTCATTGCGGGGCGAGCCCCGTTTCACCCTATTGTAAATCGTTGGGTTACCCAAGGGTCAAGAAAGAATTGGCACTTTTTTCACATCTTTTTGTCGGAGCGGCAAACAAAAAAACGCCAGCCCGGAGGGCTGGCGGAGGATTCGCGGGGTTTATTAAAATGTGAACATTTGGGTAGGACAAGAGTTATCAAATTCCCTCAGTCCATCAGGACAGGGCCGCCGACGCTGCTCTTCTTCCACTTCCCGCTGCGCAGGAAGATCCAGCCTGTCAGAACCGCGCCGATGGGAGCGAGGGAGGAGGCCAGGCCGATTCCGTCGAGCTTCATGCCCATGCCGCTGGCAAAGAGAAAAGCCAGGGGCACCCTCAGAGCAATGGAGGTGATGAGGGCGTTGAGCAGAGACATCATGGTATATCCGCTGGCCATGATGAGGCCGTTGAATGAGAATACGATGGAGGAGATGACGCAGTCCACCGAGATATAGCGCAGATAGGAGGCGGTTGCGTCGATGACCTCCTGCTCAGAGCTGAAAATGCGGGCGATTTCATTGGGGAAGAGGTTGAACAGCAGGCAGATGGCGGCGCTGATGCCCAGCGCGATCTGCATGCCCTTCATCATGGTCTTGTGGGCCCTGTCAAACAGGCCCGCGCCGATATTCTGCCCGGCCATCGCGGCGATGGCGGAGGAGATAGCCAGGCCGGGCAGGATGGCGAAGCTGTTCACCTTTCCGCCGATGCCGTAGGCTGAGGATGAGTCGATACCGAAACTGTTGGCCAGGGAGGTCAGGATGATGAAGGAAAGGCTGACCAGCGTACCCTGGATGGAGGCGGGCAGACCGATTTTAAGGAGCTTTTTCGCCTTCTCCTTCTCAAAACAGAAGCTCTTGAGTTTAAAATCAAAGACAAAGGAGCGCCTGCGCAGATAGACCAGGGAGAGAACCAGGCTGAGGGCCTGGGCAAAGATGGTGGCCAGGGCCGCGCCTGCCGCGCCCATGCCCGCCGGGCCAACCAGGAGAATATCCAAAACGATGTTGGTCACCGTGGCGACGCCTACGAAGAGCAGGGGGCTCTTGGAGTCGCCCATGCCCCGCAGCATCGCGGAGACGGCATTGTAGCCAAAGATGAAGATGGTGCCCAGAGCGCACACCAGGAGATACTCGTGGGCCTCTGCAAAGGACTCCGCCGGAGTCTGCATCAGGTTCAGGATGGGGTCGAGGAAGGCCACGACCAGCCCGGTGAGCACGACGGCAGCAACCACGTAGATCGTAAACATGGTTCCGATCGTACCCTTGATCTGATCGTCCCGCTTTGCGCCTGCGTACTGGGCGATGAGCACCGTTCCCCCCGAGGCCAAACCCACGATGAGGTTGACGATGAGCAGGCAGATCTGCCCGCCGATGGACACGCCGGAGATCCCCGCCTTTCCCATAAAGATGCCCACGATGAGCATGTCCGCCATGTTGTAAAACGCCTGGAGTATGTTGGCTGCCAGAAAGGGCATGGCAAAGCGCATGAGCTTTTTCGATACGCTGCCCTCCGTCAGGTCCTGCTTGAAATCCGCCATAGTATGTTTTCCCCACCTCAGCACAAAAAATGGGTGGACAAATATCAAAATTTGTCCACCTACATAGCATAACGCGCCAATAGTTAGCTGTCAATCTATTTCAGTCCCTTTCCCTCCCTGTTATTTTATCTACTTCTGCCGCGCTCCCCCTTCGCATGCACGGCCTCAAACGCGCCGTTGCTGGCCAGGGAGACCACCACTGCATTGATGGCGCACAGCGCCAGGCAGCTCCAGGTGAACCCCCCGGTGAAAATGTGGGCCAGGGTCAACACCACATAGGCCACTCCGAAGGAGAAGAGGCGGGTGGGTACCCTCTTGAGCGCCCCCACCCCCTTAAACAGCTGAGTGATCAGCACCGTGGCCATCGTTGCGCCCGCATAGGTCGCAAGTGCATTCCAGGTAAAAAACTCGTTCATGGATTTCCTCCCTCTTCCAGGAGCCGGCAGCTCCCCCTACCAGGGAAACAACCCCATCCTTTTGTTGGTTCCCAAACCGAAAACGCCGTCCGCCTCCAGCCCGTGGGCGCTCTGGTAGGCCCTGAGCCCCCGCTCTGTCTCTGCTCCAAAGACCCCGTCGCTTTTCCCCGTGTAGAAGCCCTCCCTGCCGAGCGCCTGCTGAAGTTCGGCAATCGCCGGGCTAGCCTGAGCAACGAAATCCGACCCCGTCGAAAGGGCCCGAATTGGCGTGCTCTATGGCTCTGCAAACCGTGGTTCGCATTTCATTGCTCAGGCTACGGTGTCCCCGTTTGAACACCGTGGGCACGCCCCCAAACCCGGAGGTATTGCTCCCGCTGGTCCGGAGCCACCAGCGGGCCTCACCGGCGCGCACATCCGCATGAATATGGGCGCCGCTCGAATACATCCCAATGCCCCCCGCCCCCAGGACTTCAGCGTAGCGGGCCAGCTCCAGCGGCGTCACGCCGTCTATGGTGAAGTCCGCCGCCCTGCCCTGCACATGCTGGCTCTCCTCCGCGCCTCCCGCGGACTCATTGCTCTTTGGCGTACGGTAGAGGGCGTTTTTTGATAGAAAACGGGGCGTACTGCCGAACCGGCGGGCAAATTGCTCCAGCAGTTCGACCAGGGCGCCGTCCACCATGATATGATCCAACTCATTGTTCAGCCACAGGCCGCCCACCGTGAAGTGGTCGCTGAGGCGGAAGTCCCGGTCCTCTTTCTCATAACGTATCACCGCCAATCCATCCCCCCCTTATTCCATCTCCTACTATTTATATGCCGGCAGATCGGAAGCAGTCCCCGTTGTCAAACAAAGGGCCAGCGCCGCGCCCGTGGCATGGTGAAGCCTGGCCGCCGGTTTACCTCTCGCCGTCACCACGATCTGATAGGTCATGGAGAGGGGGACATACTCCTCCAGGAGCTTTTGCACCTCCCGCAGGACCGGCCAGGAGGCCACGTCCGCCCGCAGGACGACGCTGTTGCAGCTGTCGCCCCGCTCCAGGGAAAACTCCCCCTCCAGCAGGTGGGAGAGCTGTTTTTTCAGATAGCGCAGCGTCATGGGGGGCCGGAAAGCATAGCGGGCCAGCAGGCGCTGGCGGCGGAAGGCCAGGCTCTCCCCTGCATGGGCGGCAATGCCCAGCTCCCGCTCCCGCCTCTCCAGCCCCTCCTCCCCGGCTGTCTGCACAAATGCGTCCTCCAGATACCTCTCCAGGTCCTCCCCCGTGCGGGCAAACTCCCCGTCATAGGCGTCCGTCAGCGCCGCAAAGACCCGGACCCCCTCATAATAGGGGGGCAGATGGGAGAGGGTGCGTACCCTGCGTCCTGTCTCAGACATGCAGGACCACCTCCCCCAGGAGAGGAACCTCCTCCTGCGACAGAAGGAGGTTCCCGTCCGCGCCGCAAAGGGTCAGGGAGGAGATGTCAACGACCTCCCGCAGCCCCAGAATTGCCGCCTCGGCCTGGGCGGCACGCACTGTCAGAGGGAGATAGCCCCCGTCGTAGTCCGCCCAGGCGGCGCGCAGGGAGGCGAAATACTCCTCCAGAACCAGCCTGGCCTGGGCGGCCACGGCCTCCAGAACCGCCGTGGGGGAGAGCTCCACCGTGGCCTCCACATCCACTGTCACGCCCTCCGCCCCCTGGACATGGACCTCATGGCACATGGGCGCCAGACCAATCCCCTCCCCATGAACCGGATCGACGGCCTCCTGGACGGCGCTCACCAGCGCCCCGTCCGGGGGGAGCCCGGCGGCGTCCAGCAGAATAGCAGTGACCTGCCCCGCCGCGGGCGTGGCCCGCAGGAGCTTGACGCCCCCTACGCCCTCCAGGGAAACAAACTTATTTTCATAGTCGCTGCGGTTCCCCCCAAAGGCGGGGCGGTTGACCGCCTGAACAAAGCGTGCGTAGAGCGCGCTGTCGCTCTCCTCGTCCTCGCCGGGGGACAGGAGGCCGCCGAGGTAGGCGGCGGCCAGATTGCCCTGTCCGTCCAGGGGAAGCATGGCCCCCTCGGGCACGTTGCCCGCCGCTCCCGCACTCTCGCAGCGCATGACGTACTCCCCCGGGCCCAGCCTGGCGCGGACAGTGTAGATCAGCCCGCCGCAGGAGAACCGGCCGCCCCCCTCCACCTCGGCGGGAAGGGTCTCCTCCCCGTCGGCGTAAAACAGCCCCCGCTTCTGAGCGTGGGAGGCGGGGATGCGGGTCAGGCCGTGCTCAGCCACCCGCAGGTCCAGCCATCTGCCCGCAGAGAGGGAGGCGTAGGTCAGCGCCTGGGCGCACTCCCGTTCAGCCCCTGCCTGGGCGAACTCCAGCGCCGCGCAGGCCAGCGCGTCGTAGAGGATGGAGCCCTCCCGCCTGTCAACGTCCCGGGGCGCGCTCTGCAGCATGCGGGCCAGAATGCCCTCGAAGCTGGGGTCGGAGAAGGTCATCTCCAAACCCAGCTCCCGCAGCAGCGCGGCAATATTCTCCCCCCGCTGGCAGATCAGGCTGCGGAGGGGGATCTGATGCTCCCCCCCATCTGCGTCCAGCAATGTCACCTTCTGATCGAGCGTCATGCCCATTCCCACTTCCTTTCCATCTCACCAAACTGGGTATGAACCCGAAAAGAGGCGGATACGCCCCCCGGTACGTCCTCCAGCGTCATACAGGATAGGCCGGAAATCCTCTCGTCCCCCTCCAGGGCCTCCGTGATGCGGCGGCGCAGCTCGCTGCGCACATAGGGCCGCTCCCGGCCCACCAGCCCCCGCTTCAAAAAGCCATAGGAGGCTGAGTAAATGGGATGCTCCCCCCGGCCTGTGGCCAGGCGCTTGAACACAGCCTGCTCCATGGCTTTGGTCCCCTCCAGCATGCCCCCCGCGCCGCCGGACTCGAAATCCACCGCATAGGTGCGGGTGGGGCTGGTTTCACTCCTCCACAAACTCTCCTGCGGCAAAAAACCCATATCACGGCCCCCCTATTCTGTCGAGCGCCACATAGTGCTGACCGCCCTCGGCCCGGAGGACAAGCACCTGCTCCCCCACTTTGAGACGGTTATCCACAGTGATCTTTCCCCCATGGGCCGCGCTGCTCAGGCGCAGATCCACGTCCAAATCATATTGAGTCAGGTGTCTGGCCACGCTCAAAAACCCCTCCTCCTGCGAAACGGTGAGGCCGGGACTCATCTCCACGCACAGGGGGTCGGTCCCCGTCACCCTGCCGGTGAGGAGATCAGCGCCCGTCTGGGCGGCGGCATATTCCTCCGCCACACACTTGAGCGCATCATATAAAGAGCTCAAATCATCCGCCTCCTCTCATCCCTGGAGCCCCCTCAGATTCCCTGAATCTCCAGGCTCATGAAGTGCCCGTTCCTGCCCCGCAGCTCATGGACGGCCCGTTCAATGCGGAAGTATCCGGCGATGCCCTCCCTGGGGAGTTCGACGTACACCCGCATGCCCGCCCGCGCCCGGCTGTCCCCAACCGCTCGCAGAATCAGGCTGCGCCGGGGGCCCTTCAGGCTCTCCAGCATACTCCGGGCCTGGGCGGACGCACCAGCCGCGCCCAGGGATGCAGGAGCGGTGCCCGTCCTCTGCAGCATGCCGTAGCGGTTCATGCCCTCGCTGTCCTCAGCCACATAGCAGCTGCGCCTCCCCCGGTTCTTTTGGGTGAGCTTGACCCGCGTCACCGTCTCCTCAATGGAGCGCACAAACTCATAACCCAGCAGGCCGCTCCCCTCCTTGAGGGCGAAGGGCAGGACGCATCGGGAGGCGTCCCGCAGGCAGAGCCTGCCCCCGTCATCGAGCAGCAGGTACTCCCTTCCCGTAACGGACTGGGTCTGAGCCAGAGCCTCGCTCAGAATATCCAGCAGCTTTTTGTTCTCCGCCACCAGGGACAGGGCGTGGCCGGTGTCGGCCACATCCCCCAGCTCCAGGCCCCGCTCAGAGGCGATCGTCCGCAGGATGGCGCCGGCGCTTGACCTGGTGAACACATAGGTGTCCCGCTGCATCAGATAGCGGAGCTGGTCATAGGCCAGTACCCGCTCAAAGGGTCCCTCGTCCCCCCGCGCCTCAAACACATAGCCGCAGAAGAGGGGCTCGCCGTCCTCGGACAGTTCCACCCGTCCCCCCTCCTCCGCCCGTGCGCCGGGGTGGGAGAACTCCAGCATTCCGGCCTGGCCCCGGGCACTGGTGGTCCAAACCGCCCTCTCCACCGGTACCGTCTGGCCAAAGTCCCTGTTTGACAGCGTCAGCTTCATCATCGGCCCCTCCTCACCGGTCATAGACCGGCAGGCCCTGATTGGTAACAATTCCTCCGCCGGGGACGCTCTGTCCATAGGTACCCACAAAATCCCCGGGGTCCAGGGTCTTCGGAACGCTCTGCGCCGCAGCCTGCCCGCCTGTCCTCCTGCGCCGCCGCGTGCCCACCGTGCCCGAAGCGTCCTCCGGCAGGGCGAGCACCATGCCCGGATAGATCAGGTTGGGGTTTTTGATGAGCTCCCGGTTGAGCGCATACAGCTCCCGCCAGCGCGAGCTGTCACCCAGCAGGCAGCGGGCAATATAGCTGAGGGTGTCCCCGCCCTTGACCGTATAGGTTGCGCCTCCGCCCCCCTCCCCCGGGCTCTGCCAGCCCTCATAGGCGTCCGCCGGGGACTGCTCGCCCAGGGACAGATCCACCCATCGCTTGAGCGTCAGGCTGTATTCCACGTCCGCCGTGCCCCCCCGCTCCACAAACACCGGATCGTGCAGGGAGCACAGCTCGTTGAGCTCCAGCGAACCTGTATAGATCAAGCGGATGGGGAGCCCCAGCTCCACCACCGAGCGCAAAAACGCCGCATACTGCATGGGGGGGAGCAGCTCCCCCCCGCCCCGTATGCCGCCGCCCGGCAGCACGCCGGCCAGCTCCACGGTGAAAAGGCGCGCCCCCTTGAGCAGCTCCGCCTCGCCCCGCCCCAAAAGGTCATGGCTCTCATAGTCCGTGGGCACAGTAAAGCGCAGGGACGCGGGGTTGACGGGCAGGCAGGCCCCGCCCAGATAGACCTCGCTCATATCTTTCCTCCTCTCCCCGCCCGCTCTCAATAGAGACCGCCGGCGGAGGAGTAGACCTCCTCCATCAGCAGGCGGCCCAATGCGTCCGCCATACGGGCCGGGCTATATTCCTCCTTCTTGTCAACCGCCCTCCCCCTCCTGGGAAGGGCGTGAAAGGAGGCTCTCTCCTCCCCCTCCCGCTCCGCCATGGGAACAGCCAGGGCAGCCACCCGCCCCGCCTCCTGCCGGGATAAGACAGGCGGTCTTCCTGCCTCCGCAGCCCATGCCCAGGCGGTGAGCCCGCCTGAGAGGAGCTGGCCGGGCAGCTGTCCGGCCAAAGTGCCGGACTCCAGGGAGGGCGGGGCAGCAAACCATTTCCGCCCCTGCCCAGCCGCCGTCCCCTCCGCCCGGCCGATCCGGTCAAGGAGAGGCGGAGGAGCGGGCTCGGCCGCCTCCCCCGGCGCCACTTCCAACAGGAGGCCTGAATACTCCCGCCCGGCGGAGAGGGATTCCCCCATCTCTGCGGAGTGTACCGGGGGATTGGCGGCCCTGAGATCCCCGGCCCGAGCCGCCCCATCCAGGAGCGCTTCACGCAGAGGCGCAGCCGGCCAGCCCTCTGTCCGGCCGGAGAGCCGGTCCGTTCTGGTGAGGAATGGGGCCGGTACAGAACTCCAGAGAGACCGCCCCATAGCCTCCACTGCGGAGGCCTGTTTCTGTGCCGGGGCAAAGGGGCCGTCCTGCGCCGGGGTACGATGGGCCCCCCCGCTCTCCAGGGGCTCCTGCCGCGCCCACTGGGCGAAAGGCCCATCCCCCTGAGCGCTTCTCCCGCCCCGGCGGGTCCCCGCCGGGCCTCTCCTCCCCAGGGGTGCGGCCAGGGCCACGAGAATCCCCGCCTCCGGGAAGAGCGCCTCCAGGCCCTCTCCCAGCTCCGGCCCCTCCCACCGGGGGAAAAACTCTTCCACCGGCAGGGCCGTGAAGGGCAATGCCAGTGCGCCGAACGCCACGGCAGC
>JAHZEH010000341.1:1729-2123 GCA_019421925.1 Clostridia bacterium | reverse complement strand
TTATCTTCTTGTTTTTTTCAAAATATCTGCCTATATTTCTCCATTTGAGAAAACGTTTTCTAACAAGCCAATCATACCTCTTATTCCTGCGGCTTGTCAAGCGGCGATTCATCCATCCTGCTGGTTGCGACCCGCTCCCCTGAAGATTATACTGAACAGAGACCATCTTCCCTTTACGGGCCAGAGATAACGAGGTGCAGAATGATTCGCCATATTGTCATGTTTCAGCTCAAAGAACACGCCCTGGGCAAACCCGCCCTTGAAAACGCCCTTGAGGCGAAACGGAAATTTTATGAGCTGGCGGGGCATATCCCCTCCCTGCGCAGATTCGAGATGGGGATCAACTCCGAGGAGGCCCCTGGGGACAACTTTCACATCGTCCTGGTGTGCGAAT
>JAHZEH010000341.1:358-1719 GCA_019421925.1 Clostridia bacterium | reverse complement strand
CTACCATGGCCATCCGGCCCACATAGCATTTGGGGCTTTCATTTCCCGGCTTCGAGCGGAGCGGGCCTGCATCGACTATGAGTTTCAGGGAGCGCAATAAACAGCGCCCGGTCATTCATGACCGGGCGCTGTTTCCTGGCGTCCCTCCGTATCTCTCCCGGAAGGAACGGTAAAAACTGGTGACATGGCGGTAGCCCACCAGAGCGGCCACTTCCGCGACAGGCAGGGAGGTCTGCTGCAGCAGAAGCCTGGCTTTCTCCATGCGCACCTCCCGCAAATAGTGGGAGAAGCTCTGCCCCGTATACTTCTTGACCAGCAGGGCGATGGTGTTGGGGTGATAGCTGAAATGCCTGGCCGTCCCCTCCAGCGTCGCCTGGGCGCAGTTCCTGCGGATATAGGACAGGACTGAGACGGCCCGGTCGCTCTCCGGCTGGGCCGAAAGGGTGGTCTCCGTCCAGCAGCTCCGGCTGAGCGTGACAAACAGAGAGCCCAGCGCGCACTCCAGAGCGGCCTGATAGAAGGCCGGCTTGTACAGGGATTCCCGCCGCATCTGCCCGAGCAGGGCTCGGAGGCTCTCCTCCGGCCCCTTCGTGAAAAGCATATAGGACTGATTCAGCCGGTTCCCCTCCTCCGTTAAAAAAGAGAGCAACAGGGAATTTCCGCAGACCAGGGGAAGCAGCATGTGGACAAAGAAGCTGCTCTCCACAGAGACGCTCATGAGATGGGCCCGGGGATGGGTGGACGAAAGCGCGCGGCAGGCCCCCGGGCGGATCAGGCAGCACTGATTCCTCTCCAGCCGCAGGCGTGAGGTCTCAAGAACCGCCTGAACACTGCCCTCCATCTGGAACAGCAGCAGGTGACGGCCTTTCCCGGCGGGCTCCAGAGAGAACTCCCCCCTCAGTTCCTCCACGGCAATAGGCTCCCCTCCCGCCGCTTTTTCGGGACACGCAGACATCAGGATCCCTCCCCTCCCCTTTTCTAGTTAAACTTTAGACCTTTACGCTGCGTCAAGGTCAAGGAAAAAAGCAGCAAATTGCAATTTTTTTCTCAACCGGATATACTAATAGGTATCATTAGAAATGGGGGCTCCTGCCATGAAGCTGATCTCCATAGGGCAAATGGCGCAAACCTACCACATCTCCACCCGGACCCTCCGTCTGTATCATGAGAAGGGGCTGCTCACGCCCGAGTATGTTGACCCCCTCACCGGTTACCGCTACTACGCTCCCGCTCAGGCTGACCGTCTGGAGGTCATCCTGCAGATGCGGGCCATGGGCCTCTCCCTCACCCAGATCTCCGCCGCCCTGAGCACGGAAAACCGCGCCCTGGTGGAGGGACTGCTCCAGGAGCGTCTGGAGGAG
>JAHZEH010000341.1:0-348 GCA_019421925.1 Clostridia bacterium | reverse complement strand
GAACGGCAGATGCGGACGCTGGCTGCAGAACGAAGCGGCCTCGTCAAAAAGCTGGCCAACTGCCGCGCCCTCCAGGAGCCCCTGCCAAGCAGGCCCCCCTACCTCGCCCCGATGGAGGAACGCCGCGTGCTTCGCATCCCTCTGGACGAGCCCTATGACCTGCGGCGTGAGGACAACGGCCTGCTCCTTTGGCCCTCCCGCCTGGAGGAGGTGCGCGAGAAGATGCGGCGGCAGGGCGTTCCCCTGGCCCATTTCGCAAATGTGGGATGTATCGTGCATCTGGAGGACCTGCAGCAAGGTATCCCGCTCTGCAGCGAAGCCTTTATCTTCACGGAGGAGGGCCTGCCC
>JAHZEH010000340.1 GCA_019421925.1 Clostridia bacterium | reverse complement strand
CAACAGAACGCCCTGCCGGCTGAGGGATATTGTGGAGCTTTTCCGGGATACCGGCATCGGTAAGGAGGGGTATTCCGTCATTGGGCAGGGCCGGATTGATGAAATATTATCCAATAAATCGGAGGACCGCCGCGCCGTCTTTGAGGAGGCGGCGGGCATCAGTAAATACCGGGCGCGCAAGGATGAGGCGGCCCGGAAGCTGGAGAATACCAGGAACAACCTGACGCGCATCCGGGACATTTTGCAGGAGCTGAAAGAGCGCATGGACCCTCTTGAGGAACAGAGCGGGGCGGCCAGGGAATACCTCCGCCTGCGCGAGGAGCTGCGCTCCATTGAGCTCAACCTTTTTTTGCGCCAGTATGACCGAGCGCGGGAGAGAATTGCCCAAATCGTGGAATCCCTGGAGCAGCTTGATGCCGAGATGGGGGACAAGCAGGGGAGGAGCAACCGCTTCCTCTCCGAGATCCGACAGGGAAACGGGGAGGTCGGGCAGCTGGACGGGGCCATTGCCCAGATGCAGAGGGCCCTGCTGGAGCTGACCCGGCAGGTGGAGCAGCAGGACGGCGAGGGGAAGCTGGTCGCCCAGCATATTGAGAACCTTCAAAAGGAGGCGGAGGCCGCCCGCAGGCAGAGCCTGGAGGACGGGGAAAATGCGGCAAGGCTTCAGTCCCAGCTGGAGGAACAGGACCAGCTTCTTCGCGAGAAGCGGGGTATGCTGCTGGATTGCCAGGCGGAGGCCGCCGCCTTTGAAAAGGACCTGCAGGCCCAGCTTCAGAACATAGAAGAACAGGAAAGCCGTTTGGAACGGGACAAAGCGGCGATGATGGAGGAGCTCAACCGGCTTTCCAACGCCCGTGCTCAGGCATCCCGCATGGAGGCGATGGTTGAGGCGCTGACCGCCCGGCAGACGGCCCTGGAACAGGAGCGGGAACGCATCCGCAGGGAGCAGGCATCCATTGAGGCGGAGCGGGAGGTCATGCAGGAGGAGGCCCGTCGGGCCCAGGAGGAACGGGAACAGCTTATTTCCCGGAAAAACCTTCTGCGCTCTGAGCTTGCCGGATGCGAGGAGAGACGCTCGGAGCTGGAGCGGACCCGACAGACCCGGGAGAGGGACCTGGCGGCGCGTAAATCCAGGCTTCGGGTGCTTCAGGAGATGAAAAAGGATCACGAGGGCTACTATGCCAGCGTGCGCAACCTCCTGCGCGACTGCGCCAAGAATCCCGCGCTCCAGGAGGGGATCGTGGGCGTGCTGGCAGAGCTCATCCAGGTGCCCGCTGAATTGGAGACAGCGGTAGAGATGGCCATGGGAACGGCCCTGCAAAACATTGTTACCTGCAATGAGGAGAGCGCCAAGCGGGCTATTGAGTATCTCCGCAGCCGCAGCTACGGACGGGCCACCTTCCTGCCCATGACGGCGGTACGGGCGCGGGAACTGGGGTGGCCAGTGAACTGGTGCACTGCGAGGAGCAGTATTCGGGGGTTGTGGGCAGCATCCTAGGCCGCACGGTGATCGTGCGTGACCTGGACTGCGGTGTCGCTATTGCCAGAGCCACACCCCATGCGTTCCGGATCGCCACCCTCCAGGGGGATCTCATCAACCCCGGGGGCTCCATGTCGGGCGGCAGCACCCAAAAGAAGGAGTTCAGCCTCCTGGGACGGGAACGGGAGATGGACGAGCTGCGCCGCAGCGCCCAGAGGTGCGCCGAGGGGATTGCGGAAGCGGAGGCAGAGGCCCGGGGCCAGAGGGAGAACGGGCAGGCTTTGCGCGAACAGATTGAGGCCCTGGAGGCGGAGGAACACGCCGCAGAAATTCTGTGGGCCCGCCAGCACGAAAAGCTGGACACCCTGGACCTGCTCGCCGGGCAGTTTGCCCAGCAGATGGAGACGGCCGAGGAGGAGAGCGCCCAACTGGCGGAACAGCTCAGGGACGCAAGGGGACAGATCGAACAGTCCAACCTGCTTCAGGGGGGCATGGAGGAGCATCAGGGCGTCTCCCGGGAGGATATTGCCAGGGCCCAGACGGAGCTGAGCAGCCTGCGTGCCAAGCGTGAAGCTGACGCTGAGCGGGCAACTCAGATGCGGGTACAGGCCGCCTCCCTGCAGAGGGAGTGCGAGGGCCTGGAGAAC
>JAHZEH010000339.1 GCA_019421925.1 Clostridia bacterium | reverse complement strand
CAGGAATACATCCGCAACATGCGCAACTGCACCGTGGGCGTTATCGGCTTCGGCTATATCGGCCGTCAGGTCATCCAGCGCCTCAAGGGCTTTGACTGCAAGATCGTTGTGCATGACCCCTTCCTCGATCCCAAGATTATCACCGACGCCGGCGAGACCGCCGTCTCCCTCGAGGAGCTGCTCAAGGTCTCCGACTTCGTCACCCTGCATATCCGCCTCTCCGAGAAGACGCAGCACTATTTCGGCGCCAAGGAGTTCGCTCAGATGAAGCCCCATGCGTATTTCATCAACAGCGCCCGCTCCGGCATCGTGGATACCGCCGCCCTGATCGACGCGCTCCAGAACGACAAGATCGGCGGCGCGGCCATCGACGTTTGGGACGAGGAGCCCCTCCCCGTCGATTCCCCCTTCCGCACGATGGACAACATCACCATGATCAGCCATATGGCGGGCACCTCCTGCGACACGATGGCCTGCTCTGTGGAGATCGGCCATGACGATATCAAGCTCTTCCTCGAAGGGAAGCCCATGCGCAACGTCCGCAACCCCCAGGCGTAACTTGGAAAACAGGTCCCATACCGGCTGATTCCGGCGGGATCTGCGGACTCAAAACAGAAGACCGGCTCAGCGTTAGGCTGAGCCGGTTTTTCTATTTGCCAAAAGGAAATATTTGGGGTATCCTGTAGAAAAAAGGTGCGGAAGGAAGGATGAGGAAATGGCTGGAATTGCGGTTGGATGCAAAGGACGCAGCGAACTGGTCGTGACGAGGGAGGACAGCGCCAAGATGATGGGGAGCGGCGCGCTCATGGTGTTCAGCACCCCCTCCATGGTGGCCCTTATGGAGAACGCGGCCTGCAACGCCTTGGAGCCCATGCTGCCGGAGGGATCGGCCAGTGTGGGCGCTCAGATGAACGTGCAGCACACCTCGGCGACCCCCGTCGGCATGCGGGTGTACGCCGAGGCCACCCTGACGTCAGTGGAGGGCAACGCCTTCACTTTTGACATCCAGGCCTTTGACGAGAGGGGTCCCATCGGCAAGGCAACCCACCGGCGGGTGGCCGTCTACACCGAGCGATTTCTCAGGAAGGTGCAGGAAAAACTGGGGTAACGTCTCCTTGCGGCTCTTCGCAGGGGTATGCTACAATTAGAATCATGAATACCCTTATTACACAAATGAATAAGAGGAAAGGTTGGGATTGGGAAGATGAGTTCTGAGGGCGGCGGCATTATCAGTATCTATGCGGGAAGAACGGGCAAAGGCTTTGCAGAGAAGATGTGCAAGTATCTGGACGTCCCGCTGGGGGATTCCAAGACCATCATGTTCTCCGACGGCAACATTTTCGTGAGGGTCAACGAGACCATCCGCAACCGAGACGTCTATCTGGTGCAGCCCATTGGCGAGGACCCCAATAACGAATTGGTGGAACTGCTTTTCTGGATCGACGCGTGCAGAAGGGCGAGCGCCAATTCCATCACGGCGATCATCCCCTATTCCGGCTATGCCAAGGGCGATAAAAAGGACGAGCCCCGCGTCTCCATCCGGGCCCGCGTCTGCGCTGAGTGCATTGAGCTCGAGGGGGCGGACCGGGTGGTGACGATGGAACTGCACAGCCCCCAGGTGCAGGGCTTCTTCAAGATCCCCCTTGACCATCTGTATGCCCGTCCGCTGCTGTGCGAGTATGTGCGCAGGGCGGGGCTTTTGACGGACGACCTGGTGGTGGTCTCCCCGGATGCGGGCTTTGCCAAGACGGCCAGGGCTTACGCGGACGAGCTGCATGTCCCCGTAGCCATCGGCGATAAGATCCGCACCGCCCACGATGAGAAGGCAAAGATCATGTCCGTCATCGGCGACGTGGAGGGCAAGTCCTGCATGATCGTCGACGATTTCACCATCTCGGGCGGTACGCTCATTGACATTGCTAACACCCTCAAGGCCAAGGGCGCGGGGCGCATCTTTGCCGTGCTCTCCCACATCAACATCAAGGAGGACGGCCTCCGCCGCCTGGAGGCCAGCCCCATAGAGTTTATCGTCTCGACGGATACGGTGCACTGCCCCTTCGCCGGGAAGAGCGACAAACTGCGTATTATCTCGGCTGCCCCCCTGTTTGCCGAGACGGTCCGCCGCATCCATGA
>JAHZEH010000338.1:961-2148 GCA_019421925.1 Clostridia bacterium | reverse complement strand
AGAAGCACGCCGATTCAGGCCCTTTCGACGGGTTCGGATTTCATTGCTCAGGCTATGCTAATAAGGGGCGTTCTCGTCGCTGACACGCTTGCCCTCCAGGTTGACCAGGATGCCGCCGCGGGCCCTCATCCATCCCGACGGGGCAGTCATGGGAATCCCGTTGCGCTGGATCAGCATATAGGGCAGGGCGCTGCCCTGGTCCATATAGGCCAGCTCCGCTCCCGCAGCAGCCGCCATCATCATTCCGGAGCCGTCTGCACCCTTGCTGCCGGTGGTGCGGGTGAAGTTACGGAATTCCGGCTTGTATTTCTCAACCATCTCCGGGTTGGCGAAATAGCCGCCGGTACAGAGCGCCACGCCCTTGGCATGGATGTTGTAGGCCTGTCCGTCCTTCGTCTCAGCCTGGACGCCCACGACGCTCTCCCCCTCCATCAGCAGCTCTGTGGCGCGGGTATTCAGGCGGTAGTCCACCTGGTTCTCATCGAGCTTCTTGTGAAGGGTGAGGACAATCGTATTCCCGGCCAGGTGATTCTCGCCGTTGGCATAGTGATGAATATCGTCCTGCCAGGTCACGTTCCAGAGCTGGGCTCCCATGTCCAAAAGCCAGTCAATGGTCGGGCCGGACTCCTCGATCATATAGGCAATGCTCTCGGCATTGGTCAGCCCGGGATCGAGCAGCTGATCCTGATAGTTGAAGCGCTCAACGACCTGCTCATATGTGCCGGTCAGCCCTTCTTTCGCCTGGGCCTTCGTATTTGCTCCCACCAGGAAGCCGGTGAAGCCGGAGGATCCGCCCAACAGGCCCATCTGCTCCACCAGAATCACGTTCAGCCCCTGCCCATGGGCCTCCATTGTGGCGCACAGGCCGGCAATGCCGCTGCCCACCACCACCAGGTCCACTGTCTCGTCTGATACAGCGCCGAACCCTCCCGCGTCAGAGAAACGCTTCGTTTACCCCGTATGAACAGCACGCAGCCCATCTCCTCTTCCAGCTCGGCTATGGCCCGGCTGAGGGCTGGCTGGGAAATAAAACACTGCTCCGCCGCGCGGGTAAAATTCCTTTGCTGGGCGGCCGCAATGAAATACCGCAACCTCTGAAGTGTCATGCTTATCCCTCCCTGCCCCCACTTTTTTTCATCATACCATAAATATCCTCGATCACAAAGGAGCGGGGGGAGCTGCAATTT
>JAHZEH010000338.1:0-951 GCA_019421925.1 Clostridia bacterium | reverse complement strand
TGATCCGGGCCTATGAGGCGATGGGCGGCGAGCTGAGAGGCAAGGTGGCCGTCAAGCTGTCCACCGGGGAGCCGGGCGGGCACAACTTCCTGCAGCCCGCCCTCATCCAGAAGCTGGACCAGGCTGAACGGCACCATCATCGAGTGCAACACAGCCTACGAGGGAAAGCGCTATGCCTCCAAGGACCACTGGCAGGCCATCCGGGAACACGGCTTTCTGGACATCGCCCCCTGCGACATCATGGATGAGGAGGGCGACCTGGCCCTCCCTGTCAAGGGCGGGCGGCATCTGACCGAGAATTACGTCGGGGCGCATCTGCAAAACTACGACTCCCTGCTCATCCTGTCCCACTTCAAGGGCCATGCCATGGGCGGATTCGGCGGCGCTCTCAAAAACATGTCCATCGGCATTGGCTCCTCCTATGGAAAAGCGGTCATCCACGGGGCGGGTAACCCGGAGGCTCTCTGGACCGCGGACCACGATTCCTTCCTCGAGTCCATGGCTGAGGCGGACATGGCCGTGATGGACTACATGGGCCGGGAAAATATCCTCTATCTCAGCGTGGCCAACCGGCTCTCCGTGGACTGCGACTGCGACGCCCATCCCCATGAACCGGAGATGGCGGACATAGGCATCTTCGCCTCCACCGATCCCGTGGCCCTGGACCAGGCCTGCGTAGACGCGGTCTACGCCTCCCCTGACCCGGGAAAAGCCGCACTCATCGAGCGGATGGAATCCAGAAACGGCATCCACACCGTGGAGACCGCCGCACAGCTCGGCCTGGGGTACAGGGACTATGAACTGATTGATCTCGATGGGGAATCCCTCTAACAGGCTCCCCTGAAACAGCATTGGCCGGACGTCCTCCGCTTGAGCGGGACGCCCGGCCATTTTGACGCTGAAACAGAACTAAGCATACTCAAAGCTGGCACGGGGGCTGTACAGGTCGAA
>JAHZEH010000337.1 GCA_019421925.1 Clostridia bacterium | reverse complement strand
GCTTGACAACCGCCTCAGCCTCCCGCCAGTTGGGCAGTTCCAGAAGGGTATCCCCTCCGATGATGTAATAGAATTCTATCTCCCCGCCCAGTTCGCTCCGCAGCGCCCTCAGCGTATCCACCGTGTAGGTCCTTCCTCCCCGGTCTATCTCAAACCGGCTGGGAAAAAGGCCCTTCTCCCCATGGCATGCGAGCTCCACCATATGGTAACGCTCCTCCTGCCCGGCGTATACCCTCTTGTGGGGAGCATCCCCCAGAGGAAGGATCAATACCGCATCCAAAGCAAACTCGCTCAATGCCTTCCGCGCCAGATTGAGATGCGCCTCGTGGATGGGATCAAAACAGCCGCCCAAAATGCCCAGGCGCCTGACGCCGGCGAGCTGCTGTGCCAATGCTGTCTGGTTCAATGGTTTCACCCCTTTACAACAATATTATAATCTTTTCCCACCAAAAGAAAAAGCCGCAATTGCGCAAATGTCCCTGTCGGGGTGTAAAATGCGGGCGTTTGGGAGACAATGGAACATGTGGAGGTGACTGCCATGAAAGACAAAGCTACCCGCAAATATTTTCGCCGGGCGTATGCCGGAGGCCGGAGCGCGTTTGCCCGTGTCTCGGATGGGGCACTGCTGGCCGCGTTTGCCGCCGCCGCATGTTATGCCTGGTTTCTCTCACAGGTAGGCAACCACCTGCTGGCGCTCTTCCTCGCGCTGATCGCCGCGGGCATGCTGATTGTGTGCGCGATGCTCTGGCGCAGCATCCGCTTCGACTCCTTTGTCGAAAAACACACCGCCGCCCTGCGCAAGGAGGCGATACTGGAGACCCTTCTCCTGCTCCCCCGCAACGAGGTGATGGACATCCTGCTGGGCAGCGATCCTCTCCTCCGCCTGACGCGAAGCGTCAAACCCTGCCGGGAGGGGTTCTTTGCAGAACTGCCCGGCGGAAAGGTGCTCTTCGCCCTGTTGCAGAAGCATCCCAGCGAAAAGGTCCATCCTTCTGAGCTGCTGGGGCTTCACCGTCTGGCTCTGGCAAATGCCTGCGCCCGCATCGAGCTCTACAGCACCGCCGAATATGAGCCCGAGACCAGCGCCCTTGCCGGCAAACTGGCCGTGCCGCCGCAGCTCCACCCCCCCGCGGCGCTGATTGATTTGGCTCAGAGCCAGAACCTGCTGCCGGAAGAATCAGTTATCCAGGAGGCTGTGGAATCCTCTATCCGGCGCCGCAGCGAGGCAATGGAGTCCCTCAAAAAAGGAGCCCTGGTGCCCGCAAACACCCGGCGCTATCTGTATGCCGCGGGGATCATCCTCGTCTCCTCCTTTATCACGGGCTATCGGGTCTATTACCCGCTAATGGCCTCGCTGTGTCTCTGTCTGGCCCTCATCAGCTGGTGGATGGGCAAGCGCAAGGAGCCCCCGCAGACCCCCTCCGCATAGCCCACCTGGGCGGTCCGGAACCGTGGTTTTGACGGAACACAGCGCTTCCGCTATCCTTTCTATCAGGAGAGGAATATGCTGTCTGATCTGCTGCGTCCTGAGCCTTTTGTTCTGCGCCGCCTGCCGCGCCGGGGAGTCTGCCTTCCGGGTCTCTGTGGCCAACCTTCTGCGGCATCCACTGTGAATATGCGCTGGGAGGAAAGTCCTCCGGGGTGGGATCATCTGCAACGCCTCTGGAGGGCCTGTCGCCCGAGGGGATGACCTCACCGGAAGTTACACCGCCCGGGATTTCCCCGAGGGGGCGGACCTCTCCTCCTTCTCCATCCAGTTCTTTGCAGTGCTCCAGGACGAGCAGGAATTTCCGGCCGGTGAACCGCTGGCCGTCAGAGCCCAGTATGGGCAGACCTATGAATTTTCCCTCACGGGGGAAGAGCGGACGGGTTTTGAAATTTCCTGAATCATGAGAAGCGCAGCCCAGAGGACGGCGTTCATAGCGTCAGAAGAGCCCTTGCCCCACTTTGAAGCTTGCTCCCTCCCCCGTGATTTTCCGGGCGGAGAGCAGCGTATGGTACCCTCTGCGGTTGACCCGTTCCAGCATTCCCGTCCCTGCTGCTGGAATGATCTGAACTTATGAATCCTCCAGGGGCCTTTCGAGACAAATTAAGCGCCGCCTGCAAAGGCGGCGCTTTTGCTGATATCTGCTGCAAAGCACGAGATTCC
>JAHZEH010000336.1 GCA_019421925.1 Clostridia bacterium | reverse complement strand
CTGAATAGATGGAGGGCAAATAGGTGTCCTTGAGGGGAAAGCTTTTATTCTCAAGTTCAATGGTTCCCGCCTCAAAATCTACTTTGTCCAGCAGTAGGCGGTGGTCCATGCCATATTCAGGATGACGGCGGATAACCTGTCCCTCCAGCTTAAAGAGAAGGATGGCCATGGCCTTGTGCATCTTGGCCAGGATATCGGCGTCGTGCTGGTCATAGGATTGGCTGCCCATTTTGGGTTGGAAACAGGTGCATGGGTCGTTTGGGTAGGTCTCAAGGGCGTATGTGGCGAGGGGACGCAGGGAGATGCCGTAGCCGGCCTCCAGTATGTCGAGATTGTTGTATTTGATGCAGTTGACGATGGTGGTGGCAATCAGGGCGTCGCAGCCAGCAGCCGCCCCCATCCAGAGCATGTCGTGGTTGCCCCACTGGATATCCACCCAGTGATAGTTCATAAGGGCGTCCATGATGAGGTGGGCTCCCGGGCCGCGGTCATAGATATCCCCCAGGATATGCAGCCGGTCGATTGACAAATGCTGGATGAGCCGGGACATGGCGATGATGAATTCGTCCGCCCGGTCTGTGTCGATAATGGACTGTATGATCTCGCTGTAATATCGGTATTTGTTGTTGTTATAGTCGTTGACATTCAAAAGCTCGTCAATGATGTATTCAAAACCGGCAGGCAGGGCCTTGCGCACCTTTGAACGGGTGTACTTGGAGGCGACAAGCTTGCCGACCTCCACGAGACGCAGCAGAGTAATTTTATACCATTCGTTGAGATCCTCGGTCTGACGCTTGATGAGTTCCAGCTTCTGTTCCGGGTAATAGATGAGGGTTGCCAAGGTGTTTCGCGCGGCCAAAGGGACGCTGTTTTCAAACAGGAGATCAATCTTTTCCCGGACAACGCCTGAGGCGTTGCGCAGCATATGTAAAAAAGCCTCGTGTTCCCCATGCAGGTCCGAAAGGAAGTGCTCGGTTCCCTTGGGCAGATTCAAAATGGCGGACAGGTTGATGATCTCGCTGGAGACAGCGGCGATATTGGGATATTCCCGTGCAAGAAGTGAGAGGTATTTCAGGTCGGGTTGGGATGGTTGAGTGTTCAATCTTTGCACCTCCTGTCTATATGATTATACACTGGGAACAATTCATTCACAATCCCATAGATTTAATTTTTCATTGAAAAAGGCCGCACCTGTGAAGGATGCGGCCTTTGGGGACGGTTTTTCAGTTAGAATTCACATTTCTTTTCAATGAACGCACACAGCTCATCAATGGGCAGGCGAATCTGTTCCATGGTATCGCGGTCGCGCACAGTTACGGTGCCGTCCTCAAGCGTATCAAAGTCCACAGTGATGCACAGAGGGGTTCCGATCTCATCCTGGCGGCGGTAGCGCTTGCCGATGGACTGGGTCTCGTCGTAGTCCACCATGAATTTCTTGGAGAGAAGAGCGTATACCTCTTTGGCTTTGTCCCCCAGCTTATTCTTCTGGAGGGGGAGCACCGCAGCCTTGAAGGGGGCAAGAGCGGGATGGAGGTGGAGTACGGTGCGCACGTCGCCGCCCTCCAGCTCCTCCTCATCGTAGGCATCGCACAGGAAGGCGAGGGCCACGCGGTCGGCGCCCAGGGAGGGCTCGACACAGTAGGGGATGAATTTGTTGCCGTTGGTGGGATCAACATACTCGAAATTCTCGCCCGAGTGCTCCATATGCTGTTTGAGGTCGAAGTCCGTTCGGTCGGCTACGCCCCACAGCTCGCCCCAGCCGAAGGGGAAGAGAAACTCGATGTCTGTCGTGCCCTTGGAATAGTGGGAGAGCTCCTCCTTGGCATGTTCGCGCAGGCGCATATGCTCCTCCTCCATGCCGAGGGAGAGCAGGAAATTCTTGCAGTAGTCCTTCCAATAGTAGTACCATTCCAGATCGGTACCCGGTTCACAGAAGAATTCCAGCTCCATCTGTTCGAATTCACGGGTGCGGAAGGTAAAGTTACCGGGAGTGATCTCGTTGCGGAAGGATTTACCCACCTGGGCGATGCCGAAGGGCAGCTTGCGGCGGGTGGTGCGCTGCACGTTCTTGAAATTGACGAAGATGCCCTGGGCGGTCTCGGGGCGCAGATAGATCTGGCTGGCAGAGTCCTCCGTGACGCCCTGGAACGTCTTGAACATCAGGTTGAACTTGCGGATGGGGGTAAAATCCTTGCTGCCACA
>JAHZEH010000335.1:1505-2221 GCA_019421925.1 Clostridia bacterium | reverse complement strand
CGGACAGGATGTCGGAATCCCCCAGGATCACCAGATTCAGGGTGTAACCGGTGGAGGGCTTTCCTTCGGTTTCCAGGTGGATAGACTGGCCTTTGGTGATCGCGGTCTCATTGCCGGTGGGGTAGAGGGAGACCACGCCGTCTTCTACCAGCGGATAGTAGTTGAGGGCGGCGAAGAAACCCACCGGCACATACAGCGTACCCCTGTGGAGCTCGGCAGCCCGGCTCATCTCAAAGGAATCCTCCTCCTTCTGGACAACCGCCTTGCCTCCGGCGATGGTCAGGGCCTCGCCATCCTTCTGATAGGTGGCGGTATGCGCTGCCTTGGAGTAGGAATAGGAGTAGCCCAGCCTGCTCATCAGGCTCCTCAGGGGGAGCATGACAGTGTCATCCTTCTCATACATGGAGCACCGCAGGCGGAGGACGGCCTTGGCAGCCGCGGATTCATCGAGGGAAACAGACTTGGGCGAAATCAGGGGCGCGTCTGCCGGAAGGTCTTCGGCCAGGGCTGTGGGAACAGCCAGGGCAGATAAACTGAGGGCCCCGCAGAGAGCCAGGGAGAGAGCACGTTTTCCAAACATCATATATACTTCCTTTCAGAAAATAAATCGGCTTGTTTTTGGTGAAGGCTTTGGAACGTCTTCGCAATAGACACGAGCGGGCGAAGCAATCTGTTGCATTATTTGTAAAAAATTGTATTTTGATTGGAGGCTGTAA
>JAHZEH010000335.1:0-1495 GCA_019421925.1 Clostridia bacterium | reverse complement strand
TCCTTCTGGACTGAACGGAAACGGCCCGCAGCACTACCTGGGCAGGATGGGTTATTCCTGAATTATAGGGCTGCTATGCCGCTTGCGGAGCTGACCGCACAGCACGGCGCATCTGTTTTTGATAGGGATCCGGAGGGAGGAGCAATGCCGGGATGTTTCCAATGGACGGAGGAACATTGACATAATAGATAAGACAACATATACTTATTAGTATAGTTGTTGGGTTCACATGATGCAGAACAGAGAGGAAGATGAACCACAACAATTCAAAAATGGAGATGGAGGACGAGTGGATGAAAAAGATTGCCCTAGCTTTAGCCGTGATGATGATGATGTCAATACTATCGGCTTGCGCCCCAAGCAGCCAGGAAAATGCGGCCCCGCCCGCTCCCACGGAAGCGCCTGCTCCTAACGTGCCTTCCGATATCCCTCCGGAGCAGAAAGAGGTTTGGGATAAAGAGGTGGATGTACTGGTGGTGGGGTCCGGCGGCGCAGGGCTGTCTGCGGCGGTGGAAGCCGCAGATGCAGGCGCGGAGAAGGTGCTCATCATTGAGAAATTGGCGGCGATGGGAGGAGTGACCTTCCTGTCCCAGGGCATTATGTCCGGTTTTGAGACACAGATTACCAAGAAACTGGATATCCACTGTACGGCTGACCAGTGTTATGAACAGCAGATGAAGGAGACGGATTATGCCATTGACCCCATCCTCACCCGCATCACCTCTGACCAGTGCGGCATCAGTATCGACTGGCTGATTGACGAGATTGGGGTTCCCTTTCAGGAGGTGGTAGACGCCAGCCCGGTTTACGGTCCACTCCCTTTGCTCCATCACACAGAGGGGGGCGGGCAGGCCTTTAAGGAGCCCTTCCTGAAAGCGCTGGAGGAACGGAATATTGAACTGCTTTTGGAGACGAAGGCGACCGAACTGATCGGGGATGAAGAGCGCAATGTCACCGGCGCGGCGGCTTCCACACCGGACGGGGAGATCCGCATCAAGGCCAAGGCCGTTATCCTCTGCACGGGCGGTTATGCCAACAATACCGATCTTATCCGCAGAATCCATCCCAAGAATGACCTGTTCAATGGCGCGGGCGCGCCCGGCTCTACTGGCGACGCCATGCTTCTCGCCTCTGAATTTGGCGCTTGTATTGTCAACGGGGACAACGCTCAGTGCTATATTCGTGATTATGATGATGTCAACAGTAAGATCGGCGGCTGGACCATCTATGTGGGCGCAAACGGAGAGCGGTTTATGGACGAGACGCTTATGGTCACCACCTTTAATCAGGCCATCATGCAGGCTGTAAATCACCGCATGCATGAGGACGGCACGGACTATATTTGGCTGCTCAACGACCAGGCGGCCATGGATCTTTACAAACCTTCCCGCCCCGACGGAATGGAGTATATCCAGGCGGATAACATCGAGGGACTGGCCGAGGCCATGGGGGTGGAAGGAAGCGCACTGAAGGCTACGGTGGATCGCTGGAACCA
>JAHZEH010000334.1 GCA_019421925.1 Clostridia bacterium | reverse complement strand
ACGACTTCGGCAGAACCTCCAGGTTTGTCAAGATAGAGACGCCCCCCTTCTATGCGGTGAAGGGTAAGCCGGGCGCGGTTATTACCTATGGCGGCGTGCTGCGCAATGAAAAGTCAGAAGTCGTCAAGGTGAACGGCGATATTATCCCCGGATTGTATGTGGCGGGCGAAGCGGCTGCCGCGGCGAACGCCAATGGCTGGACGGTCTCCCATGCCATTACTTGGGGCAGGATCGCCGGACAGAATGCCGGGGCCTATGCTGCGGGCAAGTAGCCCAAAACCATTCAGGAATCGACAGGAGGGCCCTCCAATTGGGGGCCCTCTAAATTATTTTAATATCCTTGACGCGGTTTCGCTTGCAAGGTGTCCTGCCCGCTGGGCATGACAGGATACGAGGCGTTATTCTCAGCCAGGGGATGCTTGTGCGCGAGAATGTGAAAGATTTTTTAACGATATATGGAATATATTTACAGGTATATATTAAAAAGATATTATAAATTTGTAAAATCGTTGCGTTCTCGTTTGGCTGCTCGACTCATAGACGCTATCGTTTTAAGGCGAAGCAGTTTGCCGGAAAGGAAAACAAATGAAGAATTAGATGAGTGGAATGTTGCTTGTATCAATTTTGATGGTCACCTTGCTGTCTTCAAGTGGAGGAATTGCAGCAACGCAGCCAACGCGGGCACAGAAAGAGCAGCAGGCGTTGGAACAGTTTGCAGCGGAGGAAAAGGGTCTCTATATTCTCACCCCCAAGGTGCCCAGGGCGGTGAAGGCCGTGGCCCACAGGATTGTGGCAGACGAACCGGCCCCCTCCATCTCGGGCGCGGTCCTGGCCTGGGAGTCTGTCCTGGTCTGCTCCGCGGCGGACGGGGATTTGGATGGGGACTGGCTGGAGGGCGCCTTTTTTGATGAATCCTGTCCGAATCGCGCGGGCCAGCCCTTTACCTACTATGATGGGGCCCTGCGGCCCAGCGATTGCTATCTGTTTGCGCACGGGCTGGAGGACGGCGGGGTGAAGGGCCTGGACTTTGTTGCCACATATGAACGGACAGAGGAGCCGCGCCCCGGTGCGATCTCCCTGTTCGGGGAGAACTGGACCAGGGCGGCCGCCAACTCCCTGTCCGACCCTCCACTCCCCCACAGCGAATATGGCTGGATGAACGAGCTGGCTCTTAGCCCGGCCATCACAAGGGACAATCCCCTGGTGCTCTACCAAACCGCCGCCGGGACGGGGGGCGCGACCCTGGACGGCGGGGCTTTCTATTGCCTCTATGCGGAAGAGGGGTACTGCGGGGAGGAGGTTCAGTATTTGACCAGAAAGCTCCACGCCAAACGACCTGCCGGGATACAGGACGGCGAGGAGGTCATCCGGGTCAACAGGGCGCTGGCGCGGGAGGATGTGGTCAACCCCTATCCTGTAAATCAAAAGCTTAGCCCCCAGGAGCAGGCGGGGGTGAGCGCTCTCTTCAAGGAGGAGGGGTACCGGATCACAGGGTTTACATTTGAGCGGATCGTCTCCCCGCGCATAGAGGATGAGCGTTACTTGGGCGTTAAGACAATCCCCTTAACCGGGGCCGGGACATGTAAAATAGAGGTGGTTTTCCGCCCGGAAGGGGAGACAAAGACGAGCGCCACAGCCCGTGTCCAACTGGACGAATGGCAGGCCGGCAGGGCGGTGGAGGCGGCTGCAACGGAACAGGAGATCAGGGAGTGGGCAGGTCGGGAGCTGGCGCTGCCCCGGAACCAGCGTCTGATGCGGGAGAGGGCGAGCGCCAGGCTGGGCCTGTCCCGGTGGGACACCATGGTCCCGGTGGATGACTTCGTGCGGGGATGGCTTGGGGAGTTCTCCGGAAGGTATGACGGAGAGGACTGCTATTGCCTTGTCCTCAACACCCATGCCAATCAGGGTTTTTCCCGGGTTACTTATCGGATACTGGCGCTGGCAGAATTGGGAGAGGCGACAACAGCGGAAAATCTCGTCCTCACCTGCTATGCGCTTGCGGATCGTTCGGGGGACGGGCCGGACAGCATCATTCAAGCCGGGGAGGGAGAGAATCTGGCGCAGCTTCTCGATCGCCTCCGGAAAGCGGACGATGAGGCGCGAAGGACATATTAAAAGAAGCGCCCTGCGGAGCGGAGGGCGGGTCTGGGGGGACGGGGGGTTCGTCCCTCCATGATATTGTATATTGAAACGAGGATATAAAAAACCAGAAAAAGTACTTGCAAAGAGGGGAGGGGGTGTATATAATAGTTGACACTTGCCCCGAGCGGGGA
>JAHZEH010000333.1 GCA_019421925.1 Clostridia bacterium | reverse complement strand
AGAGGTCCGGCAGGAGGCTTCTGGGCCTGTCCCTGAGCGCCTGCCTGCTGCTTGCGGGCTGCGGCGGCGGACAGGCGGGCGGGGCCCCGGTCCAGACGGACGGCAGCGAGACCGCCATGGGCCGCTATATTGAGGAGGAGGTTGCGCTCCCGGATTCATCCGGCACCCTCCTGAGCGGCAGGGATCAGCGGCTGGAATTTTTCACCTATAAAGAGGGGGAATTGCACCGCTATCTCTCGGACGACGGCGAAGCCTGGAGCGAGCAGGAGATGCCCGGTTTTGCGGCTCTTAACGCGGATGCGGGGACAGACGGCTTTGTGCTGCCGGAACAACACTTCAATTCAATTGCAGTGGATGGCGAAAACATCTATCTGGCGGGGTCGATGAACGACCTGTCGGCAGCCCATCTCTACTGCAGCCGGGACGGCGGCAGCACTTTTGCTGAAATCGAGATGGAGGGCTGGGACGAGACCGATGAGAGAGGGATTGGCAAATGCATCCCCTTCTCGATAAAGGCCCTTGGAGATGGAAAAATCCTGGTGATGCAGCAGCTCGGGGCGGTGCAGATTTATGACGCCACGGACGGGAGCCGGGTCGCCGAACTGGAGACTGAGGGGATGACCGCAGCGCTGTTCGAGGGCAGCCTAGTATTGCCCAACGCCGACTATACGGGGCTGAGCCGCTACGACCCGAGTACCGGATCGGAAATGGGGGAGATCCCGGCGGGCGGCTCCCTGATGTACACAAACCTCACCACGGGAGCGGATGGCGCCCTGTATATGACCGACCGCAGCGGCATCCACCGGATGGCCGAGGGGAGCGGCCTTTGGGAGACGCTGGTGGACGGCGAACTGACCAGCCTGAGCATGCCCTCGCTGTATAACAACGGCGCTTTGCTGGGCAGGGACGGCAGTCTGTTCGTATGCCTGGGCGACGGGGTAGGGGCGGATATGCTCATGCGCTACCGCTACGACGCCTCGGTTCCCAGTGTGCCGGACACGGAGCTGGTCGTGTACTCCCTGGAGAACAACGCAACAGTGCGTCAGGCCATTGGCGAGTTCCAAAGGGAGAATCCCAGCGTGCGGGTCAGTTACCGCGTGGGGATGGGGGACGACGCCGGTGCGGTCACCAAGGGAGACCTCATCCGGGCCCTCAACACGGAACTGCTCGCCGGCAAAGGGCCGGATGTGCTCATCCTCGACGGCATGAACATCGAATCCTATATCGAAAAGGGGGTCCTTCTGGACCTCAATGAATTCCTGGCGGACGGAAACCTTCGTGAACGCCTATGAGAGAGGCGGGAAACGGTACGCTGTCCCGACGCGTATCAGCGTGCCCGTGATGGTGGGGAGCAGCGACGCCCTGAGGCAGGCGGATTCCCTGCAGGCTCTGGCCGGCGCCGCCGAGGTCGGACAGAGCGGCGGGGGCAGGCAGTTTTTGGGCGTCACGCCAAACGGCAGCGGCGCAGACAATGTGGAGCGGTTTTATGAGACCTGCGCACCCGCATGGTATGACGGAAATGGGGCGCTGGACGCGGAGAAACTGGCGGAATTCCTGGAGCTCATGAAGCGCATTACCGATGCGGGCCAGGGGGAGAGGCAGAGAGCCTTTGAGCAGATCATGGAGGAGGAGTCCGCCCGGTACGGAGAGGATCCGGACATCATCAAAGGGATGGCGGCCGAGGTTGCGTCGCTCTCCGATATGGCGGAGGGATACAGCGCCCTGCATATCGAGACCATCCGCTCCTGGAACGATCTGATGCCCCTGTATGGGATGCTGGAGAAGGTGGAGGGCGGCGCAGTGGCTCCCCTGTGCGGCCAGGCCGCCGGGGTCTATATTCCCCAGGGCATCATCGCCGTGAACGCGGCGGGCAGCCGGACGGAGCTGGCGGGTGAGTTTGTGCGCAGCGTCCTGGGCGAGAGTGTCCAGAACACCGATCTCTTTGACGGGTTCCCTGTCAATCTCAAGTCCATGCAGAGCGCCACCAGGGTCCAAAACGATGTATATATGGGCAGCAGCATGGGGCCGTACAATACGGAGGGCGGCTGGCCCACTGAGGCCCAGCTGGTGGAGATCATGGAACTGTGCCAATCCCTGAAGACTCCCTCCACGGTGGATGAGACGCTGCTCACCATGATCCAGGAGGAGACGGGGACCTTCTTTGAGGGCCAGGGTACGGCGGAACAGGCGGCCCAGGCGGTTGTGCAGCGGGCCAGGGCCTATCTTGCGGAATAGGAGGAGCGAAGAGGAGAGATGAGGCGAACACTCCGGGGAGGGACCC
>JAHZEH010000332.1 GCA_019421925.1 Clostridia bacterium | reverse complement strand
GGCCTGTCAAACCTTATCACCCTCTATGTAAGCCGTCCCTGGTGTTGGTAGCACCGGGGGCGGTTTGTATATGCAAAAGAGCAGGACACTACATTTTGTGGTAAATAAAAATCAAAATGCAAAAGTCAACAACTTGGCATAATAAACTTCGTAGAAATTTACAGTGTATTTTTGTGTATTGTGCTGCTATAATAAGTATATAGCAATTCTGAAGGAGGTGCGGTTATGGCGACTAAAAGTATCCTCAAAGAGGTTCGCTTCAAGGACAAAAAACTGTGCCGAGGTTTTGCTGGGGCTCTTGAGTTTGCAAAAGGAAAGAAAAGTAAAGAAGTTATCCTCTCAAGAACCTGTCAAACGATTTCAAAAGACAAGATTAACGACTTTTTCGGAGATAAATAATGGCCGGATATTCGATACTGTCTTTAAGCGATATCATTGACGAGAAGGGGGAGGATTTCTGCAGAGAAATCCTCTCTTTTTTTTCATGCCCTCCAAACCCGGACGTCGAGAAATTTTTGACGAAACGCTCGGCAATTGACTTTGCAAAGCAAAGCATTGCTCAGACGTTTCTTGTCTATGCGTCCTATAGGGGGAAGAACGTGCTGTGCGGATATTTCACGATTGCGAACAAGTACATTGTGGTTGGGAGTCACTCTGTGTCAAAAACCACCGCACGGCGGCTTAGGAAATTTGCCATGCCAAATATTTCAGACGATAATTTGGTTATTATGGCACCGTTGATTGCCCAGTTAGGAAAAAACTACATGAACGACTATAGAAAGCTCATTACAGGCGACGAGCTACTGAAAATGGCGATTGATAAGGTATCCGCCGCACAGAGAATTATCGGTGGCAAAGTGGTCTATGTGGAATGCGAAGATATCGATATCCTTAAAAAGTTCTACGAGGACAACGGATTTGTTATTTTTGGAAAACGTAGACTTGATAAAGAAGAACGAGGCGAAATGAATGGTTCACATCTGATACAGTTACTAAAATACTTAAATTGAGTACTTTTACTGCCTCTGGTACAGATGGTACCGGGGGCGGTACTTTTTCATTCTATTAAAAGTACTGCTCTGCTGCCAAGTTTCCATGCGCATACCAGCATAGGGCTTTGCGCATCATGTCTTCGGTGACACCAAAATATTCCGCCAGATCCCACAGCTCAGTATGGCCGTCTGCCCTGGCCGCATCGAGTTCCGACAAGGGGATGAGCCGCTGGATGGCCCACTTGTCGGCGCGGTTCTCGTGCTTTTTTCTGATATCGTAGCTGGCGTAGGGGTTGTAAAAACTGCCTGACTTGCAGTGCCCCAGCTCATGCCCAAGGCATGAGGTTTCATCTGCAAGGGTATACATCTTCCATGGATCTATAG
This sequence comes from Clostridia bacterium, assembly GCA_019421925.1. Lineage (GTDB taxonomy): Bacteria > Bacillota > Clostridia > Christensenellales > CALWSW01 > JAHZEH01. Next base: position 906 of record JAHZEH010000332.1, on the reverse strand, counting down.
CTATCGCGCAAGACCCATCATTGAGCTGCAGTGCCATCGACCGATCCTCACACAGAGGGAACCAAGCTACATCTATGCCGGCTTCCTCAGCCTCATCATAGAGTTCCAGCAGATCAGCCGCCATTCTTCTCCTTCTCCCTTTTCCTCTTCGCTACGATAAAATCCCGGAAGGCCCTGGCGTCCTCCCACATGGCGTCCATGTCCTCTTTGGTCAGGGTGGGGTCTGCTCCACGGAAAAAAGCGACTTTTAGATTTTGCTCGTCAATGCCGCGCTCACCATCCTGGGTGGGCGCTTTTTTTGTTTCTTCTCCATATACCTCATCCAGAGTAACGCCCAGAATATCTGCAAATTTTTGGGCGTTTGGCTTTGAAAGGTCTTTGCTTCTCCCGTTATTTAATTCCGACATTGTGGAGCGGGGAACCCCAGCGGCCTTACAAAGAACAGTCATGTTCTTATAGCCGTGTTCCTTCCCAAGACTTTCTATATGCTTGTACAAATCTTCCATAATTCCCTCCGCCGTTTGTGCAAAAAGGCAAAATTACAGATGACCGTACTTTATGCTTGACTTTTACAGTGAACAGTAATATTATAGTCACATGAAGTACGGGCGGCTGTATTTACTATCTGTGGCAAGATAAGTATATTACAACTTTCCGTAATTGTCAACAACACGATATAGGGAGGTGAGGAATGGAATGGCACAACTTACGGCGTTCGGCAAGGACATCGGCAAACGACTGATTGACCTGAACAAACCGCAGACTTGGTTGATTGGGGAAGTTCGAAGCAAGACCGGCCTGTACTTTGATGATTCTTATATGTACAAGATTAAGACCGGACAGCTCTCCACGCCAAAGGTAGTCCAGGCCATCCGCGAAATTCTGGATTTACCGATGCACTCCAAT
>JAHZEH010000033.1:8612-12735 GCA_019421925.1 Clostridia bacterium | reverse complement strand
GGGCAGAGCGTCTGCGGCGATGGAGGCGCCGTTGAGGGTGACGCTGCCAATGCGGTAGGTTTTGCCAGCTGTGGCCGTGAAACTCTTGGTGGAGAATCTCAGTCCTGTGCTGGGAACGGAGGCGCCGCCGTCTACGGTGACGTTCACCGTGTGGTATACCCAGGAGGCCGTATAGTCGGACATGGAGTAGTAGGTCACGGTGGTCTGGCCGGCAGCGAGAGCTGTGATGATCACCCGGCCCGCGCTGTCCGCGCTGGCCGCGGCCACGGACCCGTCGCCCACTTTAACGCGGGTGACGCTGTAGTAGGCGTCTGTTTTGCAGCTCTGGCCCCGGATGAGGGAGACGGAGCTTGTGGAGATGGTCTCGGCGGGATCAATCTGGGTGACGGCGAGGGCCGGACCGGGGCCGGCCGCCAGGGCGCACAGGGCGAGCAGGGCGGCCCCCAGGCGGCGGAGAGAGAGTTGCCTGTGTTTCATGATGCGGTTCCTTTCTGAGTTCCTATTCGTTGTGGAGCTGACCGTCGACAATGCGCACCACGCGGCGTGCGTTCTGGGCGACGCTCAGGTCATGGGTGATCATTACGATGGTGTGGCCCTCTCCGTTGAGCTCCTGAAAAAGCTTGAGCACGTCTTTGCCCGTGGCGGAATCCAGGGCGCCGGTGGGTTCGTCGGCCAGGAGAAGCTGAGGGTTGCCCACCAGCGCCCGCGCGATGGCGACGCGCTGCTGCTGGCCGCCCGAGAGCTCGTTGGGCTTGTGGGTGAGGCGGTGCCCCATCTCAAGCTGTGTCAGGCGCTCCCGGGCGTAAACGGCAGCGTCCCTGTGGGACAGCCCACGGATGAGCAGGGGGAGCATGACGTTTTGCAGCACCGTATACTTCTGAATCAGGTGGTACTTCTGAAAGATGAAACCAATCTGTTCGTTCCGCAGGCGGGTGATCTGTTTGTCGCTCATCTCATGGACGGGATTTGAGGAGAGATAATATTCCCCCTCGTCGATGGAGTCCATGCATCCGATGGCGTTCATGAGGGTTGATTTGCCCGAACCAGAGGGCCCCAGCACAGCCAGGAACTCCCCTTCGTCCACCTGGAGGGAGACGCCGTTCAGGGCGTGGACTACGGTATCGCCCATGATATATTGCTTGGAGAGGTGCCGGATATCGATAATATGTTGCTGCTGCATAGCGTCACTCCTGATTGAGGGCTTCAATGGGCGTCAGCTTGGACGCCTTGAGCGCAGGGTAAAAACCAAAGACCGTGCCCGTCAGGACGGCGAATACCACGGAGAGCACGCCGCCGGACGCGGTGGGCTCCAAGCGCATGTCAGCGGCCAGGCGGATCAGGGGGACCAGGCCGTAGCCCATGCCAACCCCCAGCACGCCGCCCAGGATACTGATGAAGTTGGCCTCAAAGAGGAACTCCAGCAGAATCTCCTGCTTGGAGGAGCCCAGGGCTTTGAGAAGGCCAATCTCGCCGGTGCGCTCCTTGACGGAGACAAACAGGACGTTCATGATACCGATGCCGCCCACAATAAAGACGATGCTGGCCACAGCAATGAGCAGGGCGGAGAGAGTGTCCGCCGAGGCGGAGGCCGCCTCCATCTTGCTGCCCGCGTCGGAGAGGGTGAAGGAGGCGTTTGGATAGTTTTGCTGGAGCAGGGCCTCGACGCTCTCGATGACGGAGTCCACAACGCTCACTGAACTGGCTACTACGCTGACGGTGGGCTCTGCGCTGCTCCCCAGGACGTATTTTGTGGCGGTGCTGTAGGGCATATAGATGGCGGAATCAGGGCTGATGCCGCTTGAAACAGTACCCATGGACTGAAGCACGCCGATGATCTCATAGGTTTTCCCCTCGATGGACATCACGTCGCCGTAGGCGTAATAAGCGCTGCCGAAGATCTCCTCGGCGAGGCTGTACCCGATGACAACAACCTTGCTCCTGTCCTCCACGTCGTAATCCTCAAAGAAGCTGCCCATCATCACTTCCAGATTGCTGATATCCGTATAGGAGGGCTGGACGCCCACGACGGTGTAGTCGCTCTCCTCCTCCATGTCGCCCGCCTGCACAGCGGCGGTGCCGCTGACCACAAGGGAGGCTGCGGAAACGTCAGAGACATAGGTGAGGATATCCTCCACATCCTCCTCGGACAGGGTGGCGGCGCTGCGGGTGCTTGAACCGCCCATCATGCCGCCGCCAGGGAAACCGCCCCCGACTGAGGGTGCGCCGCCTCCGCCCGAGGGCGCGCCGCCTCCGGTGGTTCGGCTGGAATTTCCCCCGCCGCCGGGGAATCCGCCCCCGCCGGGGAATCCCCCGCCGCCCATCATATCCATAAACCCCATCTCGCTGGTGCTGCTGCCCACAGAGATATCGATGGTGCCGGCGCTGAGATTTTTGAACTGGTCCTCCACGTCCATCTGTCCGCCCCGGCCGATTGCGATGACCAGAACAATGGTCGCCGAACCCACAATGATACCCAGGGCCGTGAGCATAACCTTAAATTTGCTCTCCATGATGTTGATCCACACCAGGCGGAGCATCTCACTCAATCTCATTGTGCACCACCGCCTTGAGGCATACCGCCGGAGGGCATCTCGGGCATACTGCCGCCCGTGCTGCCCGATGCCCGGCCTGTGTTGTCAGAGGTCCTGCCCGTAGATGAGGCTGCACCCACGGCGACTTGGACGACGTCGCCCTCGCTCAGACCGCTGGAGATTTCGACATAGCGGTCGGCGGTGAAGCCGGTCGTGACCTCCACCTGCTTGACCGTCCCGCCGTCCTTTACGAGAACGTAGGATTTATTGCCCTCAGTAGTGACAGCTTGGGAGGCGAGGTAGAGAACATCCCTGGCCTGCTCCTGAATGAGGGTGACGTCGCCGCTCATCCCGTCATAGATCAAATCGAGGGTGGAGGTGTCCAGAAGCTGGACGGTGACGTTGAAGGTGACGGAGGCCGAGCCGGAGCGGGAGGGCTCGGCGGCCACCATGGAGACTACGCCGTCAAAGGTCTGACCCTCATAGGAGGAGAGCTCGATAGTGGCCTCCATCCCGGTGCTTACTTCCGTAATGTCCTCCTCCGAGACGGAGATGGTGACAAAGGCCTCAGCGGTGTTGAGGATGGTGATGATGCTCTGTCCCGCGGCAATGGTATCTCCCGCTTCAGCGCCCACGGCAACCACCGTGCCAGTACAGGGGGCCAGGAGTTCCCCACTCTGGGCGAACTCCTCCCTGGCTGTGTTTATGGTCTCTACCGTGGCCTCATAGGTTTCCTTAGCCGACTGCAGAGTGTTCTGGGCGGCCTGGACAGAGAGGTCATAGGTCTCCTTTGCTGTGGAGGCGGTCAACTGGGCGCTGGATTTCGTCTGTCCCGCGTCGTCGATGTTGTTCTGGGCGGTGATTTGGGCCTTTTCCAGGCTGAATTGGGCGTTCTCCACTGAGAGCTGGAGAGTTTGGAGCCGCTGCGCAGCCAGAAGGTCGCTCTTGAGATACTGCTCGCTGTCGCCGTATTTTTCGTCGAACTCTGCCTTGAATTCTGTGTAGGCGCTGGAGAAGTTGCTGCTGCGGGCGGTGAGCTCGGCGATCGTCAGTTCAATGCTCTCCTGCTCCGCCGTCAGGATGGCCTCGGTATAGGTGATGCCGTAATAGTTGCTCTGAGCGGTGTAAAGTTTGCTCTGGGCCGACAGATAGGTGGAGTGGGCGGAGTCGTAGTTGGACTGCGCGTTGTCCACCACGGCCTGCAGCGCGGAGTGATCCCCGTCCGGGTCAAGCTCGGTGGCTGTCTGGAGGGCCGCCTTGGCCGAATCCAATGTGGAGATGGAACTGGTATAGGACAGGTAGGCCTCGTTGTATGTGCTCAGAGAGGTTTTATAAGTACTCTCCAGCGTGCTGTATTCAGTGAGCTTGTTGCTGGAGTAGTCCTGGAAGGTGGTGAGCTGGGCCTTATAGTCCGGCAGGGATTGGGCGGCGTCGTCCTTCCAGATCTCCAGCTCCTGTAAATAGGTATAATCATCCGCATAGGTCTGATAGAGCTGCTGGAATTCGCTGAGGGCCGTTTTTGCATTTTCCAGCGTGCGCTCAGCGGAGGCCAGATCGTTCTCTGCCTGCGCCTCGGTGAGATTCTGGGAGGA
>JAHZEH010000033.1:8144-8602 GCA_019421925.1 Clostridia bacterium | reverse complement strand
GAGGCCTGCTTTCCTTTTAATAAGGCGGATTCATAGGTGAGCTTGGCTTGGGCGATCTTGGTCTGCGCATCCAGCTGGGCCTGGGCGTAGGTGTTTTCCGCGATGGAGAGCTGCAGATCATAGTTGGCCAGCGTTTTTTGTACGCTCGCCTCCGAGAGCACCGCCACGATGTCCCCCTCTGCCACATGGTCGCCCACGGCAACGGAGATATCCGTCACGGTGACATCCACAGGCTGGCTGATTATTTCGCGGGAGAGGGAGACCGTCCCGCTCTCGCTGAGGCCGATGGTAAGGTCGCCCCGCGCAACCGTATATTCCCGATACATCACCTGCCCGCTGTCGCCTCTGTCCTGGAAAAACAGCAGCCATACGCCGATGCCGGCGCCGGCGAGAAGGACGAGGAAGATCAGCGCAATCAGCAGTTTTTTGGAATGATGCCTCTTTGCCTTGGGAGTTTC
>JAHZEH010000033.1:7024-8134 GCA_019421925.1 Clostridia bacterium | reverse complement strand
ATAAAGTGCCTCCTGTGTTTTTGAATGCCCACATTATACCGGAGGTCCCTTAAAATAACTTTAAAAATGTGCCGGAATGTGAATTTTCAGGCGCTATTCACATTCCATTCATATAGGAGCGACTTACGGAAAGTATACTGCACTGTAGAAAAAAGACGGGGGAACAGCATGAAAATACTATTGGCATCCAAAGACCGGAAGCTGGGGACTCTCATGGGGGGAATTCTTCGGGACCAGGGGTTTGAGGTGGAACTGGCGCGCAGTGAGGAGGAGACCGGTGCGGCGGTGAAGCGGAAGCAGATGGAGTTTGACGCGGCGGTCGCCGATGGCGAGGAGATGTTTTTTGCCCTGCGCCGGGTGAAGAACACAATCCCGGTGCTCCTCTTGCTCAAGCATAACACTCCGCAGAGGCGGGCCCAGATGCTCAACGGCGGGGCGGACGATTGCCTGGGGCGGCCCTTCGACGGACAGGAGTTTGCGGCGCGGGTACGGGCGCTGACCAGGCGCAGGGGGCTGTACCTCCCCGAGGGGCAGCTCCGCTTTTCAGATCTGGAGCTCAACCTCTTCACCTGCGAGCTGTGCAGCGGGGGCGGGACAGTCCGGCTCCATGGCAAGGAGTTCAAACTGATGAAGATGATGATGCCCCGGGGGGGCTGTGTCATCACCCGGGAGGAGATGATCCGCAAGATCTGGGGACACGATGAGGAGGAGGACGCCTCGCTTATGGTATACATCTCCACACTGCGCAAAAAGATGGCGGCGCTCGGTGCGTCTGCGTCCATCAAGACGCTGCGCTCCGTGGGCTATCAGCTCGTCTCTGGAGAAGAAGCGTAAGTCGCATGCATGCTTCCCATCATACAGGCATACATATTAGCAAAGCTTGTTTGATGGAGGGAATTCTACCATGCGGGAATACATACAGGAACGATGCCTCAACATTGCCGCCTATCTGCTGGAGACCGGTTCGACCGTACGGCAGGCGGCCGCGAAATTCCAGGTCAGCAAGTCCACCGTGCATAAGGACGCGGCCGAGCGGCTGCCCGGCATTGATCCGGAGCTGGCCGCACGGGTGAGGGAAGTGCTGGAGGTTAACAAGGCCCAGCGGCATCT
>JAHZEH010000033.1:3470-7014 GCA_019421925.1 Clostridia bacterium | reverse complement strand
CAAGTATCACCCGCAGGATTGAGGGCGCACATAGAAAGAGCAGAGAATCATTTCTCTGCTCTTTGTGTTATTCCGCCGTGTGATCCAGGGGGATGACGCTCTGCCCTCCGTAGATATCCGCAATCAGCAGCGCCGTACCGCGCCGGTCGGGGGCGTACAGATGGGGCGGCTCCCACAGGCGCTTGGCCATGCGCAGGCTCTGGGTGAAGGGGGAGAAGACTCCGCCATGGACGCGGCCCAGCGCACAGTATTCAATCTGGGACAGGGGCTCCCCTGGGAAGGCCTTTCCGGCCGCCCGGTAGTCCTCCAATGTCAATTCAATGCGGCCGTTGGCACGCGTAAGTTTATATTCCACTTCTCCCGCCGGCGGGAGGGCGGAGGGCCAGCTCAGCAGGGTGCCCGGACCGGTCAGGTCCAGCAGGTCGGATGAGAGGGAGAGGAGCCTGCGCCTCAGGGATTGCATGGCAAATGGGGAACTATCCACGGCGATGAATCGTCTATTGAGTTGGAGGGCCGCTATTGCGGTTGTGCCGCTGCCGCTGAAGAGGTCCAGAACCAGATCGCCGGGGCGGGAGGAGGCACGCAGGATTCTGTGCAGCAGAGCCTCGGGCTTTTGGGTATCGTACCCGGTGCGCTCCGGGTCTTTCTGCTGCAAATGGGAGATGTCCACCCAGACATCGCTGGGATAGACGGGGGTATCCTCGGAATAGGTATAGACTTTTCCCCCGCTCCGGATGGTGAAAACGACCCGGCCGTTTTCATCCACCTCTTTGCGCATATGGTTGCGCGACTCCCTGCCGCGGGCGACGCCCACAGACGCAATATCGAAATAAACGTCCCGCGACTTGCGGTAGAAGTAGATATTGTCGTGCTTGCGGGAATAATGGGTTTTAGCGCGACCGCCGCTTTTATAGTGCCAGATGATCTCGTTGAGGAAATTGTTCTCCCCGAAAATCTCGTCCAGCAGAAGGCGTAGCCTCGCCCCGGCACGGGCATCCACGTGCAGATAGATGCTCCCCTCCCGGCTGAGCAGTTCATGGCAGCCAGCCAGGATTTTGCGCATGAAGGCATAGTATTCCTCGGGCGGGAGGGCGTCGCTATAGGCTGTCTGCTCCAGGGTATAGGGCTTTGTATGGCCTTTGAGGGCGATATGCTGGCGGTACGAGAAACTGTCCCCCGTCAGAAAGGGGGGATCGAGGTAGATAAGCTGAACCTTGCCCGCGTATTGCGGAAGCAGCTCCTCCAGGGCCTCTAGGGCGTCCATGAGATAAAACCGGTTGTCCGGCGTGCCGCCGTGCAGCTCCTGGGTACAGTTATATGGATCCATAAGAACCTCATGCATTGTTGTGCTGTTGGGTGTTGTAGTTGGTTGTAGCGTGGGATACGTGCCGCTCCATGAGTTCGGCGGCGAGATCGGCGTTTTTCTGCTCCAGCGCGTTCAGGATGGCCCGGTGTTCGTCCAGCGTGGCGGTGGCCCGGGAGTTGGACTGAAGGGAACTGAGCCGCGCCATGCTGATATGGTGATGCAGGCTGGTCAGGGTGTGACGGAGTACACGGCTCTGTGACCCGGCATAGATGAGATCGTGGAATTCCGTGTCCAGCTCAGCCAGACGCCTGTAATCCTTGCGGACCGTGTAAAAGTCCATCAGTTCCACGGTCTCCCGCAGGCGTTTGAGGTCCGCCTCTCCCATGCGCAGAGCCGCCCATCGGGCCGCCTGTCCCTCTATCAACAGGCGTATAACGAAGATGTCGTCGACGTCCTGGGGGGAGATGCCCTGCACGACCGCGCCGCGGCTGGGGACGGCGGTCACCAGCTCCTCCAGTTCTAGTTGGCGCAGAGCCTCGCGGATAGGAGTACGGCTCACGCCCAACTCCTCAGCGAGCTTGGTCTCCACCAAACTGTCGCCGGCCTGATAGGTGCCGTTGAGGATGGCGTCGCGCAGATGGAGGTAGACCTGGTTGCTGAGGGAATTGCGGTCTTTTCCGCCATAAAATTCGGCCAAATGAGGATACCCCTTTCCGTGGGCGAGAATTCGCCAAAATTTTTCTCTTTTTTCTTATTTTATGTCTTTTGGCAATCCAAAGCAAGCGGGTTTTTCTCTTTACAAAGCCCATAGTGCAGGGTATCATAGAAAAAGGCGCGCCAGTATTTGCGCCGGGAATATTTTATTGTTTTTTTACCGCTACAGGAGGTTTTTGATAATGTCTTATTTTGCCAGCAAAAAAAGGAAAGCGTTTGGCCTGGCCCTGTGCGCCGCGTTGTTTTGCGCCCCAGCGCTGACAGGCTGCGGCGGACAGCAGAACCAGACGGACGCGGTCACTACGCCCGAGCCCCTTGCCCAGAAGGAGTTTGTACAGGGGCTATCCGTGGAGGGCGTCGACCTTTACGGGCTGACATATGAGCAGGCTTATCAGTTTTTTTACGATGAAGATACCGCTCCCCGCCTTCCCAAGCTGCAATTCACCAATGGGGAGCTGAGCGCAGAGCTGGACGGCAGCGTTGTCAAGGGGGTCTCCAATCTGGGGGAAATTCTGGCTGAGGCCGCCTCCTATGGAGACGGTAAGCCCGTGCCCGAGGGGGGCAGGAATTTCGAGTTGGAATATACCTTTGACATCTCGCCCCTGCGCGCGGAGATCGAGCGGGTCGCCCAGGAGCTCTCCTATCCCGCAGTGGACGCCTCTGCCAAGTTCAATAAAGACGTGGAGGGGTTTTTTGAGTATGTGGAGTCTGTCAACGGCAGGACCGTAGACGCAGACGCCCTCTATGCTCAGGTGGCGGAGCAGGCGGCCGCGGGAAACCTTCAAACCACCATGGAGGTCCCTTACACTGAGGTTGCTTCCACGGTGACGAGCGAGATGGTCAAGCAAAACACACAGCTGATCTCAACCTGCACCTCCTCTTTTAAGAAGGGCTCGTACAGCGCCGCAAACCGGGTGGATAACATTGAAAAGGCATGCGAGATGATCAATGGCTATGAGCTCAAGCCCGGCGAGATATTCAGCTTCAATGATGTGCTCGGCCCCCGCAAGGCCTCTCTGGGCTGGAAGTCGGCCGGCGCCATTAACGGTGGCAAGAGCGTACAGGAGGTGGGCGGCGGCGTCTGTCAGGTCTCCTCGACGGCTTTCAACTCCGTGCTCCTGGCCGACCTGGAGATCGTGGAGCGCTATCCCCACAGTTGGCCCCTCTCTTATTTGCCCGCTGCTCAGGACGCCACCATCAGCACGGGCGGTCCGGATTTCCGCTTCAAAAATCAGAGGGATACCCCGGTGTTTATTGTGGCCTCGGTGGACCGCAGCGCCAAGAACCTGACAATCTCCATCTATGGCGCGCCCCTTCCGAATGGAGAGACCATTAAGCTGGTCTCCGAGCGCCAAGGCAGCATCTCCCAGCCCAAGGACGAGGTCGTAGTGGTCTCCTCCATGGCCGCTGGTACCTCCGTGGTGGAGCGGGAGGGCCGCAGCGGTTCCCGTTATACCACGAGCAAGGAGTATTACGATGCGGACGGCAAGCTGCTCCGCACCGAATTTGCCTACAACACTACTT
>JAHZEH010000033.1:864-3460 GCA_019421925.1 Clostridia bacterium | reverse complement strand
CATCAGCACCATCATCCACAAGGGCCCCGATCTCCCGGCGAACACGATCCCGGATGAGAGCGATCTGATCCCGGACGAGTATGTCACTACCTCGGAGGACGATGAAATTGTTCCTGAGCCGGAGGAGGACAGCGGCCCCGCGCCCATCACGATTGTGGGCTGAACAACGAAAAGCAATACAAAAAGAGCAGGCTGGTCAGCCTGCTCTTTTTTATTGGAATGCGTTATTTCAAGGAATCTAGAAAGACGCGGATGCGCTTGCATGCCTCGATCAGATGATCCATGGAATAGGCGTAGGAACAGCGTACAAAACCTTCGCCACAGGCGCCAAAGGCCGTACCGGGCACAAGCGCCACACGCTGCTCCCGCAGCAGGGTTTGGCAGAAGGTATCCGAGTCCATGCCGAAGGCCTGGATGGAAGGGAAGACGTAGAAAGCGCCCAGGGGCTCGAAACACTCCATGCCCATCTCGTTGAACTGATGGACCAGGAAGTTACGGCGGCGGTTGTATTCCCGGCGCATAGCGCGCACATCGGCAAAATCCGTCTCCAGCCCGTGCTTCATGGCCTCCACGCCGGCGTACTGGCTGGTGATCGAGGCGCAGAGGGTGGTGTACTGGTGGATTTTGAGCATCTGCTCCAGGAAAGGCCTGGGAGCGAGGATATAGCCCAGCCGCCAGCCGGTCATGGCAAACGCCTTGGAGAAGCCGTTGAGGACGATGGTGCGCTCGTACATATTTGGCATGGATGCGATGGAGACATGGGCGCTGCCGTAGGTGAGTTCGGCATAGATCTCATCCGAGATGATGACAATGTCCGTGCCTTCAAAAACATGGGTGATGGCGGCCATCTCCTCACGGGTCATGATGCCGCCGGTGGGGTTGTTGGGATAGGGGAAGATGATAGCCTTGGTGCGGGGGGTGATACTGGAGCGAAGGGATTCGGCCGTGAGCTTGAAGCCGTTTTCACTGGAGGTGACGATCGGCCTGGGCACTCCTCCAGCCAGCGTGACGCAAGGGCTGTAGGAAACATAGGAGGGCTCAGGGATGAGCACCTCGTCGCCGGGATCGAGCAGGATGCGCAGGGAGACGTCGATGCCCTCGCTGGCGCCCACCGTAACCAGGCATTGATCGGGCCGGTAAGAGACGTTAAAGCGCTTCTCATAATACTCGCAGATGAGCTGCCGCAGTTCCGTCAGGCCGGCGTTGGAGGAATAGCAGGTGATGCCGTCGCGCAGGGAGTTGATGCCCGCCTCCCGGATGTTCCAGGGGGTGACAAAGTCCGGTTCGCCTACGCCCAGGCTGATACAGTCCTTCATCTCAGCGGCTATGTCGAAGAACTTACGGATGCCGGAGGGGGGGATTTCCTGCACTCTTCTGGTGATGATGTCGGTATAATTCACGGGGTAACCACCTGCCTTTGGTCATCCGGCCCAGTGGGGATGGTGACGTGATTGTCCTTGTATTTGCGCAGCACAAAGTGGGTGCCTGTGCTGGTGACCCCGTTGAGGACCGCCAGCTTTTCCGCCACAAAGCGGGAGACGTCGCGCAGGGAATTGCCGTCCACCAGCACCATAAAGTCATAAGCGCCGCTCATAAGATAGCAGGCGCGCACTTCGGGATAGCGGGTGATGCCCTCAGCGATGGCGTCGTAGCCCTGGCGGTATTGGGGGGTTACCTTTACTTCGATCAAAGCGTGAACTGCGGACTCCTTCTCCGTCAGTTCCTCATTGACCAGCGCGCTGTAACGCAGAATGACGTTTTCCTCCTCCAGGCGCTTGATCGCTGCGGCAACTTCTGCTTCCGATGCGCCCAGCATCTGGGCGATGATTGCTGCAGGGGTGCGTGCATCCTGCGTGAGAATCTCGAGAATTTCCATTGCCAAACTTTGATCCATGCGAATGACCTCCTTAAAGTTAGATAGATTTCAGCCCCGCTGAAATCTAAGTTTCTACATTATAGCATCGGGGGATGCATGGGTCAATGAAAAACCGCATGCCAGAAGGCATGCGGCTGCAATTCGGGGATTATTCCTCCGGGATATCCACGGCCGGGTCGGGGACGGGTTCTGAGGAGGCGGTGCCCACGTTGTAGACGCCCTGTACGGGCTTATAGGTATCGCTGTAGAGCTTCTCCGTCTTGATGACTTCGCCGTTTTTGCTGTACTCGCGGTATGCCGTGGTACGGTAGCCCTTGCGGGCCTTGGTCAGCTCCTTTTTATAGCTGGTGGGTTCGGTAGGATCCTCGATCAGAAGAGCCTCGGGCGGGGCGAGCTCCTCGTCCACGGTGGAGTACACCCGGATAGAGAGACCCTCCTCCAGGGGGGAACCATAGATGGAAAAGGTCAGGACGCCCGCCTCCTGATCAATAGAGGCGATAATGTAGATGGGGTAGTCCTTACTGTTGACAAAGGTATAATCTTTGCTGTCGTATACCACTGTGGCGTCCAGACCCTTGTCCACATAGTCGGAGGGGATGGAGTGATGGACGCGGGACATGCTGGAGAAGTCGATGTCGGCCATCAGCACGGCGTTGAAGAGCGTCGTGGAGACCTAACAGATGCGTCCGCCGTAGTCGTCCTCATAGGAACTGCCGTTGA
>JAHZEH010000033.1:0-854 GCA_019421925.1 Clostridia bacterium | reverse complement strand
AGGTTTCGCCCGGTTGGACAACGGTGCCGTTGAGCTTTTCGCAGCCCAGCGCCAGGTTGTAGGAACGGTTCTTGCTGTCCGTATTGAACTTGGTGCTGAAGGAGGAGATGAGGGAGGTATTGGCCTTCAAATCCTCCAGGCTGGCTGTGGGCGGGGTGGTGACCACAGGAATCTCCAGGGTGGCAGTATAGCTGCCGCCGGAGACAGCCTCCTCCACCAGCGCAGCCAGGGCATCGGAATCGACGCTGTAACCGTCGCTGCCCTCCAGGTAAGTAAAGGGGGAGGAGGGGGTATCGGGGTTGTATTCACAATGGGGCTCCACGGGGGCGGTGTTTACCTCCGCCGTGATATCGGCCAGTTTTGAGGAGAGGGAGCTCTCCTGCAGGACGACCTTTGTCTTGAGACTCCGGCCGGAAGCCTCAAGCTCCTCCTGTACCGTTTTGTTCTCAGAGCGGGAGCCGCTGCGGCCCAGGGAGAAGCCCTCCAGAAGGACGTCCTCCAGATTCGTGTCCAGAGAAAGAATATCCCTGTCCAAATCGAACCGCTTCTCTGAGAACTGAAGCGTAATGCAGAAAGCGTCGAGCTGCTGCTCCGTGCTGGAGCGCAGGGCGGTCCGGGCCTCCTCCATCGTCTTGCCTCCCAGAGAGACGCCGTTGACGGAGACACCCTCATAGAACGTACCGGTATCCAGCTCCTCCTGGGAGAGAACCGGCTCGCCGTTGTTCCCCTGAGAGGTCCCGCTGCTATGGGGGAGGAGCATGATGACGAGCAACACGGCAATGGCGAGCAGCAAGACGAGCAGCACAGCCTTTGCAATATGGCCGGTGTTGGGCGTCTTTTTGGGGGCTGGCCTG
>JAHZEH010000331.1 GCA_019421925.1 Clostridia bacterium | reverse complement strand
AGATAGTATAGTACGTTTTTTTTGTTTTGTCCAGTCAATTCACAAATTATTCATTACCCCTTCATTGACACTTTACTTCAGGCAGCGTATGCTTACAGTAAGAATCATTGTGGACTCCACAAAACCGCTATCCTCATATTATTGTTCCATACAATTTTAAGGAGGTCTCACATGATTCTCATAACCGGAGCTACGGGCCACATTGGCAACGTACTCACCAAACAATTGAAAGAAAAAAATGCTGCGGAGGAAATCCGCGTCCTGCTTCTGCCTCAGGAGGACTATTCCTGCCTGGACGGCCTGGGGCTTGAAATTGTGCGCGGCGATGTCCGTTCCTATGAGGATGTGCTTTCCGCTGTTCAGGGATGCGACAGGGTATTCCATTTGGCGGGCATGATCGACATCGGACGCAAGGGCCTCTCCTCCCTCTATGATGTGAATGTGGGCGGCACCCGAAATGTGGTGGACGCCTGTTTGGCATGTGGTGTCAAACGTCTGGTATATGTCAGTTCCGTTCACGCCCTGCCTGAGCCCCCCAGGGGCCAGCCCATTCGGGAGAGCGAGGATTTTCCCTGCAGCGGCCTGCTCGGGCACTATGCGCTGAGCAAATCCCAGGCCACCGCCGAAGTTTACCGGGGCATCCGCTCCGGCCTTGATGCTGTCATTATATTCCCCACGGGAATCATTGGTCCCGACGACTACAAGTTCTCGGAGCTGGGCCGGGTTCTTCTCTACGGCCTGCAGCGTCCCCGCCGCGTGATGTTCGGGTTCCAGGGGGAATACGATTTCGTCGACGTGCGGGACGTTGCATCGGGCCTCATTGCCGCCATGGAGCGCGGGAAAGCCGGGGAGGGTTATCTCCTCAGCGGTCACAGAATCTCCGTCTCCGACCTGTTCAGGACCGTTCAGGGAACCATGGGCTGCCATCCCAGGATGCTCAATATCCCCGCATTTCTCATCCGTCTCGCCGCGCCCTTCTCGGAGTTTTTCGGTAGTCTTTTTCACCAGAGGCCGCTGCTCACCCCCTACAGCTTCGCCGTATTGCAGTCCAACTGTCTGGTGGACGGCAGCAAGGCGGCCAGAGATCTGGGCTATCATCCCCGCCCGGCGGAGGTCACTCTGCTTGAAAGCACTGAATGGATGAAGCAGTATACCCGGATTCTCAAAGAGAAGGCCCTGGAGAAGATGGCTCAGCAGAGCGCGGCCAAGAAGCGGGAACAGAACGCGGTCATCGCGGCCAACGCCGCAGCCCGCGCCGCCAAGGAGGCGGGCGCCGCCTCCGCCCGTGCGGAAAAAGCTGCCGCTAAGGCCGCCCTGGCCGCCCAGAAAGCCGCCGCAGTCGCCGAGAAGGCTCGGGAGTGCGCTGCGCTGGCCGCCGAAAAGGCCCAGGAGTACGCTGCCCTCTCCCCCAGCCTGCCCAAAAAGTCTGGCCGGGTCAGGCGCTGGCGGGGCCGTAAAAAGGTCGCCCAGCCCATCCAGTAACCTGTCATAAAAAGAGCACGGAGCCAAAGGCCCCGTGCTCTTTTTAAGTTCCCTGATCTGTGTCCCGGTTATTGGCCGTCGGAAGCAGAGTCCTCCTGTCCGGCAGAGCCCTCTTTCCCCCCGGCGCCGGAAGGCCCGGCGGGCTCATCCTCCGGCTTCTCACCATCCTCAGACATCTCCCCGGAGGGTGCCTCCGGCAGAGGCTCGCTCTCCTGCTCCTGCGGGGCAGCGGGTTCCCTGCGCAGCATCAGTGCAATTCCCAGAATAAGCAGGGGCACGCTGATCCACTGGGAGGTGGATATCCCCAAAAGGATCCCCCTATCCGCATCCCCGCGGAAAAACTCCAGCACAAAGCGGATCACAGCATAGCAGATAAAATACAGCCCGGTGGTGCTCCCCTTCCTGCGGGGCTTACGGGAGTACAGGCAGAGCGCGCCGGTCAGGAGGAACAGGCAGGCCGCCTCGATGAGCTGGATGGGCAGAAGGGGCACGCCGTTGGGCGCGGAGATGGCGCATTGGTACGTCACGCCCCAGGGCACAGAGACGCCGTAGCAGCAGCCCGCCATAAAGCAGCCGATGCGGCCAAAGCCGTGGGCAAGCGTCAGGCTGGGCGCGAGCAGGTCAGTGATGTCCAGCATGTTGAAGCGGTGGCGCCTGCATCCAATCCAAAGGCCGATCAGCGCCCCGATCAGCCCGCCATAGAAGACGAACCCTGTGCCGATCATATTCAGCAGTTCCTGCCAGGTTGGCAGGCGTCCCATCTCGGGAATCATGGTCAGGATAAAAAGCAGCTTGGCCCCAACGACGC
>JAHZEH010000330.1:786-2301 GCA_019421925.1 Clostridia bacterium | reverse complement strand
ACCCTCTGGAATGAAAAGTTGTGGTCGCCCGGCCAGATCACGGAGCAGCGGGATTACATGGAATTGCCGGTGCTCACCCCTAACAGCGGTGATGTGAAGCACCACCCCTTCCCTGAAGAGGCAGCCCATTTCCTGGACTGCATCATCCACGACAGGGAGACAGACTGCCCTATGTCCGATGCGGTCAAAACTCAGGAAATTGTCTTTGCCGCTGACCTGTCCGCCGCCACCGGCGAGGTCGTACATCTGCCTTTAAAATAAATAAAATAATAAACTTCGGGAATAACCATACATTCATTCTTTGCAGTCATAAACCTGTCGGAATCCATGGGCTCTGACCGGTTTTGGTTTGCGTGTGTCCCCTTCTTAGGCTGAATTTTGCTTTTTGGGCTTTACCCAAGCCGTAATCCGTACGGGATTTTGGAGCAGTCATGACTGGAGACTGACAGAGAGCGGAATGCCGCCATGGCTGCCTGGCGCTGGCAAGCGGTGGTTGCGTGGGCGTAAGCGTCTAAGGTGGGCTCTGCTGACCGGAGCTGCTTCAGGAGACCACCTGAGTCTGTTCGCAGGCCAAGCTGGCCCACACGAGGTCAACTGCCGTTCAAAACTCCCTGTCATGGGTATGACCTTGCCCTCAGACTGAGGCCGACGTATGGGATTTGGGGCCCTTGCCGCACTTCAAGTGCCCCGTTCAGCGTTTCACTGCATCCAGTTCCCACCGGCATTATTTTGGTGCAAAGCATGCGGTGTTCCAACAGTTGCGTTTCTCTGAAAAAGAAGTATATAATATACAAAACCGTTTCAGGCACGAATCTACGCGGCAACAGGGGGTGGGACGCGATGACCCTGCGGGAGATCATGAAAACCAATGTCGGGCCCGAACGCTTAGAACCATCATTACCCCAGGAGACGGAGATTCATCATCTGCGTCCAGAGGCGGTGGATGAAGGCGTGGTCTATGAGGTTGTGAATGAACTGGGGGATAAGGTGGGGGAGCTGGCAGGCAGCCAACTGGCCTTTCTGGTCCGCCGTGCGGTGGAGCTGGACCTGAATGAACTGCTCAACGCCATCGAGGACGGCGTGGTAGTGCTGGACCGGGAAGGTCGAATTTGCTATGAAAATGAGGCGTACAGCCGCATCATTGGAGTACCCATGCGCAAGACCATCGGGCGGGATATGCATGTCATTGAGCCGGATGCTCTGCTGCTTCGGGTGCTGGAGAGCGGAAAGCCCGACGCCCGAAAGTGGCACCGCATCAAATCGGTGGGGAAATATGTATCTATGCGTATGTTTCCCGTGTGGCGGAACGGTGTGGTGGCCGGGGCCTTCTCCATCTTCCGGGATGTGACGGAACTCAACCGTCTTGGCATGGAAGTGGAACGGATCACCCAGGTGGCCGAGGAATTGACGAGCCAGTTGGATGTAGAGCTCTCCAGGTTTCAGATGATTGGACAGGATCCTCAATTTCGCACTCTTTTGTCCCGTGCTGTCACCGCCGCCAAAACCGACGCGACG
>JAHZEH010000330.1:0-776 GCA_019421925.1 Clostridia bacterium | reverse complement strand
TGCTTATTCGGGGGGAAAATGGTGTGGGCAAGGAGGGCTTTGCAAAGCTGATTCACCAAGCCAGTCCCCGAAGAAATAGGCCTTTTATAACGGTCAACTGCGCTGCCATCCCGGAGGCGCTCATTGAGAGCGAGCTGTTCGGCTATGAGGAGGGCTCCTTTACAGGGGCAAGGAAAGGGGGGAAGCTGGGCAAGTTTGAGCTGGCCCAGGGAGGTACCCTCTTTCTGGACGAGGTGGGGGATATGCCCCTGATAATGCAGAGCAAGCTGCTGCGGGTGCTTCAAGGGGGGGAGATTGAGAAAGTCGGGCGGGAAGAAAACGTGGCGGTGGATGTGCGAATTGTGGCGGCCACCAATCAGCCCCTGGAGGAACTGATAGAACAAAGACGGTTTCGGGCCGACCTGTACTATCGCCTCAATGTGGTGCCCCTCTCCATACCGCCGTTGCGGGAACGGCAGGGCGATATTCTCCCTCTGGCCTATCACTTTCTGGACCGCTACAACGAACGATATCAGAAGTCGGCCGTTATCAGCCGAGGGGCCGCACAGGCGCTGCTGTCCTATGATTGGCCGGGTAATGTACGGCAGCTCCAAAACTGCATCGAGTCGGCCGTCATTCTGTGTGGTCAGGAGGAGATCGACCCGGCCGACCTTTCTCTGGGCACGATCGCCAGACCGGTTGAGGCGGCCCAGCCCGCAGATACGCGGCAATATGGAACCCTGCGGGAAGAGACCATCCGTTTTGAGGGACAGTTGCTGCGGGCAGTGCTGGAGCAG
>JAHZEH010000329.1 GCA_019421925.1 Clostridia bacterium | reverse complement strand
ATTTTCACTTGTAAAAAAAGAACTCCGCCAATTTTGTCGTCCGATGCCGTCTAAAAACCTGTACAGTAAAATTGATTTCATGTATAATATCACTTAACACGAAAGAATGATAATTGTGAACAGGAGGGTCTAAGATGTCTATAAAGCTCATTGCATCTGACGTGGACGGCACCATTCTCAACACCCCCCACACCGGGCTGATCTCCCCCCGCAACAAAGCTGCCATCGACGCGGCCCGCTCCCGCGGCATTACGGTAAGTATCGCCACGGGAAGAGGCAATGCCGCTGCGCTCCAATTCGCCCACTCTCTGGGCCTGGACGGCCCGGTCATCAGCAGCAACGGCGCCTGTGTCAGCGACGGTAAAACCATCTATGCCAAACACTGCCTGCCCGACCAGACCCTTATGGATGCCCTGGCCTTCGGCAAAAAATACCGCTGCATCCCCATTTTTTTCACCCATATCTGCCTCTTCTTCCCCACGGACGAGGAGGGCGGCGAAAACGTCGGGGACTATGTCTGCAAATGGCTGGGCACCTGCGAGGCGGACGAGGAAATGCGCCCCATGCCCCCCTCCATGCGGGAGGAGGTCTTCCATGGCCTGGGCGTAACCAAGATTCTCTTCGCCTGCGAGACACAGGAGTATGCCAATGCGCTGCGCCCCGTGTGGGAGGACCTGGTGGCCAGGGGAGAGATTCCCGACCTGGCTGACGTGGTTGTGTCCTATCACAACAGCTTTGACCTGGCGGTGCGGGGCGTGAGCAAAGGCACCGCCGTGGCCGAGCTGGTGCAGGCCCTCGGCCTCAAGCGGGGGGAGGTTTTCGCCATCGGCGACAACGAGAATGACACCGGCATGTTTGAATATGCCGGCATCTCCGTGGCCATGGGCCACTCCAGGGACTCCGTCAAGGAGAAGGCTACCTACGTAACTGACACCGTCGTGGGCGACGGTTTTGCAAAGGCGCTCGAGCAATACGTCCTCAAATGATCCAGGAGGTTCCCATGCCAATTCGTCTCATCGTCACGGATATCGACGGCACGCTGATCGACTCCCCCCGCTGCACATCCATCTCCCCGCGCAACATGGCCGCCCTGCGCAGGGCCCGGGAACAGGGCGTGACGCTGGCCATCGCTTCGGGGCGCAACCACGCCTACTGCCAGCTTCTCGCCGAGGAGATCGGTTTTTCCGGCATCCTCATCAGCAACGCCGGCTCGGAGGTCAGGGACAGCAGCACCATCTACTCCCGCCATCTCATGGACCCCGATCTCATCCCTTTCGCCATGAAGTTCTCCGCCGTCCGCAACCTGCAGCCCGTGGTATTCTCCAGCTTCGGCCTCTATATCATGGACCAGGGCAGCCCCCAGGCCAATGAGGCGGCCTGCGAGATGCGCAGACAGGTGGACAGGGCGCCCTATGTTATCGCCCTGTCCGACGAGGCGGCCATGAACCATCTGAAGGAGCACGGGTATATGAAGATCGTCTTCATGGCCGAGAGCGACGCCCACGCCCGGGCCGCCCTGGCGGACTGGAACAGGGCCATTGACGCGGGAATCCTGCCCCCCATGGACGTGTTCTGCTCCTTCCCCAGCAGCTTTGAGATCAACCGCGACGACGTGAGCAAGGGCGCGGGGGTCCGCGACCTTGCCAAGGCCCTGAACCTGACTGAAGATGAAATCATGTGTCTGGGGGACAACGGCAACGACGTGACCATGTTTGAGGTCTGCACGCATTCCGTCGCCATGGGCAACGCCCCGGACTCCGTCAAGGCCAGGGCCCGCTATGTCACCGGCCATGTGGCCGACGACGGGCTGGCACAGGCCATTGAAAAATACGTGCTGGGTCTCTGACGCCCCGCTTTCCTATCAATCCATCAGGAGGTTTTCCGTGTCCATCAAGCTTCTTGTCACTGATATCGACCGTACCCTCGTCAACTCCCCCCACTGCGCCTCCCCCTCCCCCCGCAACATCGCCGCCCTGCGGGCGGCCAGTGAGCAGGGCGTTACCGTGGCAATCGCCTCAGGACGCAATCAGGCCTCCTGCCGCACTTTCGCCCGGGAGCTGGGTCTCGCCTGTCCCATTCTAGGCAACAACGGGGCGGAGGTATTCGACGGCGGCGAGCTGCGCTCCCGCAAGCCCCTGAGTGCAGCCGTCTCCTCCTACGCCGTGGAGTTCGCCCGGGCTCACAAGCTGGCCACCCTCTGCTTCTCCTCGTGCTGCATGTATCTGGGGGATCTGGGCAGCGCCTCTGAGAATGAGGCCCTGCGCCGGCATTATGCCGTCATGAACCGCATCCCGGACAGCTCGGTCATTACCATTG
>JAHZEH010000328.1 GCA_019421925.1 Clostridia bacterium | reverse complement strand
TTTGATGAAAACAATTATACCGAAAACAGGGGCAGCAGCTTGAATCCCAGATGATCGCAGGAGGTCAGGCGGTACTCCACGCTGCCCAGCCGTCCTTCGAAAGCGCTGCGGCAGCTCTTGCCGTGCAGGTGTCCGTACACCACCAAATCCACGCCGTATTGTTCAAACAGTTCCACAAACCCCGAGGGCTCCTGCCTCTCGTTAAAAGGGGGATAGTGGATCATGACCACCAGCTTTCCATCCGGCGGCTTCTTGGCCGCCTGGAGGGAGAGGCCCATGCGAAGCACCTCCCGCTGATAGATCTTTTCATCCTCCTGTTTATAGCCCAAGCCTCCGGGCGAAACCCATCCCCGGGAGCCGCAAACTGTCACCCCTCCAAATTGTATGGAGTCGTTTTGCAGCACATAGGTGCCGGGCAACAGCCGTGCGCGGATCTTGGTGGGAGAATTCCACCAATAGTCGTGGTTGCCGCGCGTCAAAACCTTCTGTCCAGGCAGGGCGCCAATGGAGTCCAAATCCACCACCGCGTCCTCAAGCTTCATGGCCCAGCTGATATCGCCCGGGATGAGCACCAGGTCCTCCTGGGAAACTCTTTGCAGCCAGTCCTCCCGAATCCTCTCAAAATGATTGCCCCAATGGGAACCAAAGATGTCCATCGGCTTGGGATCCGCCCCGGAAAGATGCAAATCACCAATGGCGAATACCTTCATGCCAGGCGTCATTCCCTTCAAATATCGCTCTCGTCAGAGTCCTCGTCCTCCTCGCCGTCCCCGTCGCCCATCCCATCCTCTTCGTCCAGGCCAAGCTCCTTGTGGATCACCTCAAGCTCGGTATCGGGGATGTCCTCGGCCTGGATGGGAGTAATCTCGTCCATAGCGATGTCGGAGACGTCCACGGTGTCCTCGGTAATTTCAGCGCTCTCATCCTCTGAAGCGCCGAGCTCTTTTTCCGCAAGTTTGCGGTCGTTCAGGCAAAAAACGCACAGATCCTCCCCGGGTGCGGCGGGATGTTCCCCGCACTCGATGCACATATCCGGCAGATCGTCCTTGGGCATCTCGCCCTTGAGCTCCCGCTTGCAGATGCTGCAATACTTTTCGTCTTCCCGAATAAAGTTGATGTCACACCTCGGGCATTTGATTACACGCATTGGAAAGCCTCCAAACATCCAAACAAATATAGAGTCCCTCTGACAGCATCGCCTGCGCAAGAAAGACTATGACCATTATGCTTATGAGGTATGCGCTTGTCAAGCAGGAAATTCCGAAAGTTTAGCCTCCCAGGGCGACGTCGTGGACGATTTGATCCATCCGCTCCAGCACTTTATCAAGACCGATGCGCTCGTCGGCGGAAAACCCGATGGCCGGACTGACCGCTCCCACCGACTTGGCCACCGCCGCAACGTACTGGGGGCGCCTGGACTTGGGCAGTTTGTCCACCTTGGTGGCGATGATGGTATAAGGGATGTTGTAGTACTGCATCCAGACCATCATCTGCCGGTCCCCCGCGGACGGGGCATGCCGGGAGTCCACCAGCAGCAAAAGGTGGTTGACCCTCCCGGAGCGCAGATAGGTCTCCATCAGTTCCCCCCACTTCTCCTGCTCCTCCTTGGGCGCCTTGGCAAACCCGTAGCCGGGGAGGTCCACCAGATAGAACTCCCCGCCGTTGATGGAAAAGTAGTTGACCAGCCGGGTCTTTCCAGGCTGCTGGGAGGTCCTGGCCAGCTTTTTATTGTTGCAGACGGCGTTGATGAAGCTGGATTTTCCCACGTTGGATTTGCCCACCACCGCGATCTCCGGTACGCCCCCCGCAGGGTAGTCCCCCCGCAGGCCCACGCTGGTCATAAACTCAGCGCGTTTGATTTGCAGCATCAGCTGACCACCTCCACAGCAGGGCACTCGACAGGCGCCCCAATGGTTTTTGATCCGACAGTCTGGGGCACGCAGCACAGGGCCACAGACAGAACCTCCTCCAGAGTGGAGGCAAACACCAATTTGACGTTCTTTCGTACGATCTCAGGGATATCGGGCAGATTGACCCGGTTCTCCTCGGGCATGACGATGGTGGTGATACCCTCGCGGTAAGCCGCCAGAGTCTTCTCCCTCAGCCCTCCGATGGCCAGCACCCTGCCCCGCAGCGTAATCTCCCCCGTCATGGCCACGTTGCCTTTGGCCGGGATACCGGAGAGGGCGGAGACCATGGCGGTGGCCATGGTGATTCCGGCGCTGGGCCCATCCTTGGGGGTCGCTCCCTCGGGGATATGGATGTGCAGGTCAGTCCTCTCGGCAAACATGGGATCAATGCCCCACTCCTGGGCATG
>JAHZEH010000327.1 GCA_019421925.1 Clostridia bacterium | reverse complement strand
ACAACCTGTCAGTCAACGCAATCCGGATACTGTCTGCGGAGATGATCGAGAAGGCGAAGTCGGGGCATCCGGGGCTGCCATTGGGTGCGGCGCCCATGGCATACGAGCTGTGGGCCAGGCACATGAAGCACAACCCCAAGGACCCGTGCTGGCTGGACCGGGACCGCTTCATCCTCTCGGCCGGGCACGGCTCGGCGCTGGAGTACTCCCTGCTGCACCTCTTCGGCTACGGCCTGGAGGTGGAGGACCTGAAGGAGTTCCGGCAGTGGGGGAGCCTCACGCCCGGCCATCCCGAGCACGGGCACACCGTGGGCGTGGAGGCGACGACCGGCCCCCTGGGACAGGGGGTGGCCATGGCGGTGGGCATGGCCATGGCGGAGAAACACCTGGCGGCCCGCTTCAATACGGAGAAGCGGCGCATCATCGACCACTACACCTACGCCCTGTGCGGAGACGGGTGCATGATGGAGGGAGTGAGCGGGGAGGCGGCCTCTCTGGCGGGGACGCTGGAGCTGGGCAAGCTGATCGTGCTCTACGACGACAACGGGATCTCCATTGAGGGGGATACGGACTGCGCCTTCCGCGAGGATGTGGGGAAGCGGTTTGAGGCGTACGGGTGGCAGGTACTGCATGTGCCGGACGGCCAGGACCTGCTGGCCATCGGCGCGGCGGTGGAGTGTGCCAAGGCGTCCCCGCTGCCGTCGCTGATCGTGGTCAGGACGCGGATCGGGGAGGGCTCGCCCCGGGCAGGCCTGGCCAAAGCCCACGGGGAACCGCTGGGCGCGGAAAACCTGGAGGCGACGAAGGAGGCCCTGGGGTGGCCCTGCAAGGAGCCCTTTGAGGTGCCGGAGGAGGTCTACAGGCACTTCGCGGGGATTGGGCAGGAGCTGGAGAAGGCGGAGGATGCCTGGCAGGCGGAATACGCGGCCTGGCGGAACGAGAACCCGGGCCTGGCGGCGGAGCTGGACCTGAGGCTGTCCGGGGAGGTCCCGGACCTGCAGCATGACGGGGAGTTCTGGAAGTTTGAAGGGAAGGCGGCGACAAGGGCGACCTCAGGGGAGTGCCTGAACTATATCCACCGGCGTCTGCCGGGGCTGTTCGGCGGCTCGGCCGACCTGGCGCCGTCGAACAAGTCGGAGCTCAAGGGGGAGGAGTACTTCTCAGCGGCGAACCCGTCGGGGAGCAACATCCACTTTGGGGTGCGGGAGTTCGCGATGGCGTGCATCAGCAACGGGATAGCGCTGCACGGGGGCCTGAGGGCGTACTGCGCGACGTTCTTCGTGTTCTCGGACTACCTGAAGGGGGCGCTGCGGCTGTCGGCACTGATGGGGCTGCCGGTGATCTATATCCTGACCCATGACAGCATCGGGGTGGGCGAGGACGGTCCGACCCATGAGCCGGTGGAACAGCTGGCGGGTCTGAGGGCGACGCCCAACGTGGCGGTATACCGTCCTGCGGACGGGAAGGAGACGGCGGCGGCATACCTGACGGCGCTGAAGAGGAAGGGCCCGACGTGCATCGTGGCGACGCGGCAGGGATTGCCGACGTATGAGGAGAGCGGGATCGGGGCCCTGAAAGGGGGGTATATCCTGAAGGACTGCGAAGGCAGTCCGGAGCTGATCTACATCGCGACAGGCTCGGAGGTGGAGCAGGCGGTGGGCGCATACGAGGCGCTGAGCGCAGAGGGCGTGAAGGTGCGCGTGGTGTCCATGCCCTGTGTGGAGATATTTGAGGAACAGAGCGCGGAATACCGGGAGTCGGTGCTGCCGGATGCGGTGCGCAGGCGGGTAGCGATCGAGGCGGGGGCGACGGCCCAGTGGTACAAATATGTGGGTCTGGACGGCGCAGTGATCGGTCTGGACCGCTATGGCGCCTCTGCCCCGGCCGGCCTCCTCTTTGAGAAGTTCGGCTTCACGGCACAGCATGCCGCTCAGGTCGGCAGGGAGCTGTTGGCAAAATAAAACAAATATAAACAGGGCCGTTTCCCGGGGTGCTCATAAGACAATAATTTGAAAGAATCATGAAGTCGATATCTCTCAAATAGGATTGGGAAACAAACGAACGGCATTCAGCTTCGGCTGGATGCCGTTCGTTCGTTTTTAGGTGGAAATCATCAAAAAATGGTTCTGTAAGGCAAGGATAGTGAAATGGGTAAGATAGTTGCTGTTTGAGTGCCGATATACCTACAAAACAGCGAATCACGCCATAATGAATACATTTCACCGATGAATGTGATTTCTTATGTTTTCGAAAGTATTTTCACAAAACTGTAAAGAGAAAAAAGTTTTACTTTAATGCGGTAAATTTATGGAGGCGTCTTG
>JAHZEH010000326.1 GCA_019421925.1 Clostridia bacterium | reverse complement strand
CCACCCATTCCGGCTCCGTGGCCGCCTGAAAGCGTTCCGTGGCGATCTTCCACTGGACCAGCGCGCACTCCAGCGCGGTGGGCTCGGGTTCCTTGTTCCTCATCCTCCATCGCTCCCACAGGTTGAGAAGGCCTTTGCTCTCCCGCTTCTCCCCTCCCGTGGTCTGCTGAACGAGCGCATTTTGTTCCTGTTCCCCTGGTTCCTGCCCTTTCGTGCGGGAAAGCCAGCGATCCATCCAATCCCTGCTGGGGCGTAATTTCCAAAAAAGCATTCGCTTTTCCTCCTTCCTTTGCATTCATTCTTTCCATTTTATCTCTATGCAAATCAAAAAGAGCCCGTGAAAAGGCTCTTTTATCTATTCCTATGCGTTTGTTGAAAAAATCAGTCGTAAATATTCTGTGTCTCCCCGACGCGCAGGACAACGCCGCCCTCCGTAGCCTTCATGGACTCCAGGCAGCCGGCGGAGTAGCTGTCCCACCCAGTGGGCGCCTGGTCGTAGATCTCCGGCATGCGCTCCTGGGCGTAGGCGCTGCATACCCCGTCCGGGGCGATACGGACCCGCATTGTGGCTTTGACTCCCTCCGCCTCATAAATCTGAATATAGTAACCGTCCGCCGTGCTGAGCATCTCCCCGTAAAGATAGGGCAGTTCGGCGTCCTGGGCATACTTGCCGAAGTGGAACCGGTTGCCCGCCGTGGCCACGACGCCCTTCATGGCGCCGCCGTCCTCAAGCTGGATGCTGAACTCATAGTTGCCCCCGCTGGCTGCAATGGCAGCGCCATTCTGGCCTCTCCATTCCCCGGGCAATTCCCCCTGCTCCATGTCCGCAAAATATTCCAGCGGCTCCATAATGCTGGAATATGCCATCTCCAGCGTCGTATGGGCGCTCAGGAGGGCCAGGGAATGCTTGGCCGCATAGGGCTGAAAGACCGCATAGGATTTTGCGTATTGGCTCTGCAGGCCCGTGAGTATCTGCGCCACCGGGTTGAGGCCGCTGTCCGTATCCAAATCTGTCAGAAGCTCTCCGGTCGTATTGGGCAGGGAGACCACGGGGGCCGTTTCGACCGGCTCCGGCGTAAGCACCGGGACAACAGACCCGGGGGCCTGACCATTGGGGCGGAGCAAGATATAGAGCAGCGCCGCGCAGACGATGAGCAGGATTACGATCAGAACGGCCTTACCTGTCCGTCCCCTGCGGGGCTCCTTTTGTAAAAAAACAGGCACATATTTTCCACTGCGAAAATGCAATGCCATTCACCTCACATCAAAATAACTCTAAAGGAGTCTAATGTCTATAGTACTTCATCAAAAGCTTTGGCGCAATAGGAAAGGGCGGATGCAGGGATAATTGCATCCGCCCTCAAGCTGTTGACAGAGGCAGCGGCTTTACCGGCGGTTCCCCCCGGCTTTTGCCCGCCGCTTTCGCTTCAGCTTCAAGAGCCGCATAGTCTAAATTATCCGTTTTATGCCTAAAAGCGCTTTGAACGGTCAGCAATATCAAGGTCCCTCTTGATACTCCCCGGAGAGCCATTCCCATGATCTTGTCAAAAAACAGGGGGCGAATACAGCTTTTGCTGCATCCTCCCCCTGTCTCTTTGCTACTGTTGTGTCACGGCCTCAGCCGGTAGTTTTTCATGCGTTCTCTCCTGTTTGACAAAACGGAGTTCGCCGTTTTCCACGCAGCCCAAAACCGCGTCGCCCAAGTCAATATTACGCCGCAGAATCTCCTCGGACAGGCTGTCCTCCACCCGCTGCTGAATGGCCCTGCGCAGGGGCCGCGCCCCGTATTCCGGGTCGAACCCCTCTCTGGCAAGAAGATCCAGCGCCTCGTCCGTCATGGTCAGGTGGATATCCCGCTCCTCCAGGCGCTTTTCAACATTGTCCATCATCAGGGCAACGATCTTGCGGGTGTCCTCCTCGTCCAAGGGTTCAAAGACGATGACCTCGTCGATGCGGTTGAGAAACTCCGGCCGGAACACCTTGCGCAGCTCGGAGAGCATGTGCTCTTTTGTCTGCGCGAAGTCCTGCCCGGCATCGCTGCTCACCCCAAAGCCCACCCGGGTGCTCTTGATGCGGCGGGCTCCCACGTTGCTCGTCATAATGATAACGGTATTGCGGAAGTCCACCGTCCTCCCCTGGGCGTCGGTCAGCCTGCCGTCGTCCAGGATCTGCAAGAGGATGTTAAAAACGTCGGGATGGGCCTTCTCGATCTCGGCAAAGAGCAGTACGGCATAGGGCTTCCTGCGGATGCGTTCGGTGAGCTGTCCGCCCTCCTCATAGCCCACATAGCCCGGCGGGGAGCCCACCAGCTTGGAGACGGAGTGG
>JAHZEH010000325.1 GCA_019421925.1 Clostridia bacterium | reverse complement strand
TGACCACGTTGATCTCGCTGATGCGGTCGATCTCGTCCCCGAAAAACTCCACCCGGATGGCCGTGTCCTTCCAGTAGGCTGGCCAGATCTCCACCGTGTCTCCCCGGACACGGAACATATTGCGTTCAAAGGCGATGTCGTTGCGCTCGTAGCGGATGGCCACCAGCTTTTTCAGCATCTCGTCCCGCTCCATCTGGGCACCCACCCGGAGGGAAACCATCATCTTCTCAAAATCCTCCGGCTCGCCCAGGCCGTAGATGCAGGACACCGAGGATACCACGATCACGTCCCGCCGCTCCAGCAGGGAGGCGGTGGCGGACAGGCGGAGACGGTCGATTTCCTCATTGATGGCGGAGTCCTTTTCAATAAACGTATCCGTATGGGGGATATAGGCCTCCGGCTGGTAGTAGTCGTAGTAGGATACGAAGTATTCCACCGCGTTGTTGGGAAAAAACTCCCGGAACTCGGCGCACAGTTGGGCGGCCAGAGTCTTGTTATGGGCCAGTACCAAGGTGGGACGCTGGACCTTCTCGATGATCTTGGCCATGGTGAAGGTCTTGCCCGAGCCGGTCACTCCCAGCAGGGTCTGCTCGTCCAGCCCCATCTCGATCCCCTGGGCCAGAGCCTGAATGGCCTCCGGCTGGTCGCCGCTGGGGGTATATTCTGAAACCACTTCAAATTTGGGCATTCCCTTCACCTCGCCAGTAGTCTATACAGATTACTCCTCATTATATCAGAACATTTGTTCCAACACAAGAGTTTTTCGCTCCTCCCACCGTTTTTGCAGGGGGAGGAGCGGGTACTTATAACAGCTGATACATGGGACGGCCCTGCCGGCGCTCTGTCTCCATCAGGGACACCACGTCCCCGTCCACGAAGATCAGATGGTCCTCCAGCGTCACCCCAGCGGGCAGCAGGGCGCTGCGGATGACATCAGTGGCCTGCCAGTCGGCGTCGGAGGGAAGGGCCAGATTGCTGATGTGGTTATGGGCCAGATACAGCCTGGAGGCACGCAGACCCACCGCCTCCTCCAAAATACGCCGGATATTGATGTCACAGGCAGAGATGCTGCCCTCTGACACCAGTCGGACACCCAGGGCCTTTCGCTTGCTGTCCAGGAAGAGGCCATAGACCATCTCGTTTCTCGCCCCAAAAAAATAGGGACCCAGGAGCTCCTCAGCCTGGTGGATGCTGTTGATAATCTTTCCCAGGTCGCTCCTGTCCATCTGGTAGCGCCTGCCCAGAGCGGGGATAAGCCGCAGCAGAAGCGCGGTGTGCTCCCCCACCCCCAGCACCTTTGTCAGCTCGTCCACCGAGGCGTCCAACACCCCGGCCAGAGAGCCAAAGCGGTCAATCAGGTCGTGGGCGATGGCGTTCACATCCCCCTGGGGAATGGCGTAAAACAACAGCAGCTCCAGCACCCTGTGGTCCGGCCAGCCCTCCAACCCACGGGTCAGAAATTCTGTTTTCATCCGCTGCCGGTGGCCGGCATGGCGGTGCTTTCCTTGTTCTGCCATGGGACCTATTCCTTTCCCTCAGTACCTTGCCCCTCAACCTGGGACATCAGCTCCCCATAGTCTACCAGCATTTTTTTACATATCCCGCACCAGAACGCACTTGGCCGCTGTGCCCACACAGCGCCAAAGGACTCCGGAGGCAGCAAAATGGCGTGCTTTTTCTTCAGGACAGCCTTGGTCCAGAGCTTGGGAGGCACCTCCCCGGCCGGTAGAATATAGCTGTCTCCCCGGTCGTGGAACGTCCCTTCCAGCATTGATCCGCCACAGTATGGACAGTTCATTCCAGCACCTCCAATCAAAGGCTCTCTCAGCCCTTGGCTCCGTACTCTGCCAGGTACGCCTCCATTCAAAATGCGGGTTTTTCTCCTGCGGGAAAAACATATGCGCTTCGCACACCGCATTTTCAGGGGGGACCAGTTACCCCCTGATGCCCCCCATGCTCTCCAAGGGGACGGGGGGTTATAGGTTTATGCTTTGGCCCCGTACTCCGCCAGGTAGGCTTCCATTTTAGCCTTCATCTCGTCGTCAATATAGACTTTGCCATCCACAGGGTTATTATGGAGGAAGGCGATGACCTCCCGGACGGTAACGATGGGGTAAACCTGGATACCATAGTCCTGGCGCAGCTCATCCAGGGTGGAGCAGTCCCGGGTGCCCCGCTCCATCCGGTCCACCGACACGAACAGGGCCTTCATGTTGACCTTGGCCACATGCTTAAACAGCTCGATAGACTCCCGGACGGCGGTGCCAGCGGTGACCACGTCCTCAATAATGGCCACATCATCTCCGTCCTGTGGCTTGTAGCCCACCATGGAACCGCCCTCGCCGTGGTCCTTGGCCTCCTTGCGGT
>JAHZEH010000324.1 GCA_019421925.1 Clostridia bacterium | reverse complement strand
CTGGAGGGCTGGGGCCTGGCAGGGGAGTACGACGTGTGCCGCACAGGTTTTCATGCAATCACGGGAGAGGGCGAACGGGTGCCCCTTTGGGCACTTTAAATATTTGGGAGGCGAGAAGTGTTGGTGAGAAAAGAGATTGTGGTGGACATCAATCCCTGCCAAACGCGCGTAGCCATGCTGGAAAACGGAGAACTGGCGGAGATCTATATCGAGCGCGTGGGGCGGGAGCGGCTGGTGGGCAATATCTACAAGGGGTGCGTGGCCAACGTGCTGCCCGGCATGCAGGCCGCTTTTGTGGACATTGGCCTGGAAAAGAACGCGTTCCTCTATGCGGGCGACATATTGGTGGATAAATCGGACTTCGTTTTTCCGGGGGGCGGGCAGCCGCCCATCATCCCCACAGCTATCAAGGACATCGTCAAGCAGGGGCAGGAGATCATTCTGCAGGTTATCAAGGAGCCGGTGGGAACCAAGGGGGCGCGCGTCACCACCCATATCACCCTGCCGGGCAGGACGCTGGTGCTCATGCCCACGGTCAACTATATCGGCGTGTCCCGCCGCATTGACGACGAGGAGGAGCGGGGCAGGCTTCGCGGCATCATCGAGCGCATCAAGCCTGAGAACATGGGCGTCATTGTGCGCACTGCCGCCGCCGGGAAAAGCGAAGAGGAGTTCAAAAATGATATCCAGTTCCTTGTGCGCCTGTGGGAGCGGGTGCAGAACAAGGGTAAGCTGGCCCATGCCCCGCGGGTAATCCACAGCGAGGAGGCCCTCATCTTCCGCACCATCCGCGACATTTTCACCAGGGACGTCCAGAGGCTTGTTATCAACGACGAGGAATATTTTGAGCGCGTCAAGGTGGTCGCCGGCATTATCTCCCCCGAACTGCAGGACCGGGTGGAGTATTACCAGGGGGAGGAGGCCCTTTTCGACCACTTCATGCTGGAGGGGCGGCTTGACAAGCTGCTCCAGCGCAAGGTGTGGCTCAAAAACGGGGGATATATTGTCATCGACCAGACCGAGGCTCTGACCGCCATCGACGTCAACACCGGCAAGTACGTGGGCAGCGACGATCTGCAGGAGACTTTGTTTGAGACCAACTGCGAGGCGGCCCGGGAGATTGCCCGCCAGCTCCGTCTGCGGGACATCGGCGGCATCATCATCATCGACTTCATAGACATGGAGGGCCAGGAGAATCGGGACGCCCTCATCGACATCCTGCGGGAGGAGCTCAAGAAGGACCGCACCAAGTCCAATGTGGTGGGCATGACCGGCCTGGGGCTGGTGGAGATGACCCGCAAAAAGATGCGCAAGACCCTCTCTGCCACCCTCCAGGAGACCTGTTCCTATTGCCGGGGGGAGGGGAAACTGCTCTCCGCCGAGAGCGTTGCGCTCCGCATCCGCCGCCAGCTTCAGAGGGAGTTTAAAAACACCTCCTGCGACACCTATCTGGTGGAGGCTCATCCATCGGTATGTGGGCTGATCGAAGCCCGGGCCCAGAGCGGGCACGAGCACGCCCTGCTGCCCAAGGCGGAGGGCAGGACGGTGTATGTACGATCTCTGCCCTATATGCACATTGAGGAGTTCCGCATCCAGTCCGTGACAGATCAGCAGATGCTGGAGAACATTGTCATGGACGCCAAGGTATTCAAATAAGATGGACAACAGAAAATACTTTTTCTTCGACATTGACGGGACACTGGGCATTGGGACCAGCGGGGTGCTGCCCCAGACCACAGTGGAAACCTTGCGGGAGCTGCGGGAGAGGGGTCACTTTATCGCCATTGCCTCGGGCCGTCTCCAGGCCGATACCGCCCGGCATGCGGAGAGGATCGGCATCTCCAATTTTGTGGCGGATGGGGGCAACAGCCTGACGCTGGATGGAGAGTGCATCTGGCAGGAGCCCATGGTGCGTCAGGACTGCATTGATCTGCTGGAGGAGTGCGAAAGGAAGGGGGTCGCCTGGGCGGTGACAGACGAGAATGTCAACGTGCGCAAGTGGAAGAGCGGGGAGGCTCTGGCCCAGGCCCGCAACGAACACACCCCCGATTTGGTGGTCCCCGGCCTGGACTTTCACCGCTGCGCCCAGTTTTATAAGCTGCACCTGTGCTGCACCGAGGAACAGGCGAGGAAACTTGAAAATCTGAAAAAGATTACTTATGTCCGGTACAGCGGCTGTTTCCTTATATTGGAGCCGACGGACAAGGCCAGGGGCATCAAAAAAATGATGGACCATTTTGGAGCGCCCTACGGACAGGTTGTGGTGTTCGGCGACGGCACAAACGACATAAGCATGTTCCGGAAGGAGTGGATCAGCGTCGCCATGGGGAACGCCTGCAGGGAGCTGAAGGAGCGGGCAAACTTCATAACCCGCCG
>JAHZEH010000323.1 GCA_019421925.1 Clostridia bacterium | reverse complement strand
CAGGGCCGCGCCCTCCACCGGGTCTGTGCCGGAGCCCAGCTCGTCGAGCAGCGCCAGGCTGGCGCAATCCGCCCTGTCCAGAATCTGGACGATGTTTTTCATATGGGAAGAGAAGGTCGAAAGAGATTGCTCAATGCTCTGCTCGTCGCCGATGTCGGCAAATATTTCCCCAAAGACGGACATCTCAACGCCCTCATTCGCAGGCAGAAACATGCCCGCCTGGGTCATCGCCGTGAAGAGCCCCACGGTTTTCAGCGTCACCGTCTTGCCGCCCGTGTTGGGCCCGGTGATGATGAGGGTCTTGAAATCCCTGCCCAGCCAGATATCAATGGGCACCACCTGCTCCCTCGGGATGAGGGGATGGCGGCCTGCCAGAATGCGGATAAACCCGTCCTGATTGAGCTTGGGGCGAACGGCCCCCATGCTCCGTGCCAGAGAAGCCCGTGCAAAAATGCAGTCCAGCTCCGCCATGATTTCCAGGGTCTGAAGCAGCGCATCCGCCTCGGGTGCAACCATCTGGGTCAGGGCGGAGAGAATGCGCAGTATCTCCTCCTGTTCCTCGCTCTGCATACGTTTAAGCTCGTTGCCGATCTCCACTACGGCCATGGGCTCGATAAAGAGGGTGGCTCCCGAGCCGCTCTGGTCGTGGAGCAGCCCGGGCACCATGGAGCGGTACTCCTGTCGCACGGGCAGGACATAGCGCCCGTTGCGCACGGTAATGATAGGCTCCTGCAGATAGGTCTTCATAGAGGCGGAGTGGAGCATGCCGTTGAGCTTGTCCCGCACCCGGTCGTTGCAGGAGCGGATCTGGCGGCGCAGCGCGTTCAGCCGCGGGGAAGCGGCGTCCGCAATCTCGTCCTCCGCCAGGATGCAGCGGAAGATCTCCTCCTCCACCCGCCGGGCCGTATGAAGGGTCTCCGCACGGCGGATAACCGGCCCCTCCCCCTCCTCCTTGAGCAGGGAGTCCCGGCAGAGGCGCGCGCAGCGCAGGGTCTTGGCGATCTCCAGCAGCTCTTTAGCGGAGAGGGCGTAGGTGGCCCTGCACTTCTTCAGCGGGGCGCGCACATCGCAAAAAGCGTCCACAGGGCTGCGGCCCAGACGGACGAGCAGGGTCTCGGCCTCCGCCGTCTCCTCCTGGAGACGCAAAACCTCCCCGTATTCCTGTTGGGGCAGCAGCTCCGCCGCCAGGCTTTTGCCCATCTCGGAGACCGCCTCATTCACCAGCATAGCCTGTATTTTATCGTATTCGAGGATGCGCAGCACTCTCTCTTGCATATCCGTATGAAATTCCTTTCGAACTAACTCAGAAAATAAAACCTGTTATTAGGTTGGTGGCCGCCGGCCTGCTCACATCCTTGCGGGGATGCGGAAAAGAGGCCGCGTCTCCTTCTGCCCCGTGAGGCCTCACAGGGCCCAGCCCGTCTTAAAATGCCCGCCCGTGGAGGCCGCAAGGGGCAGGGCTTCCCCGCCGCTGAGGGCCGTCCGGCAGGCGCTCACCCGCTCCTCCACCTGAGCGGCGTCCTCAACCGTGAAGTTGAGCCGCCAAGCGTCCGCTCCCAGCCTGCGCAGTTCCTCCAGATATTTGAGCCCATCGAGAGGCGGGCCGTTGAGCACCTGCACGTTGCACATCCCGCGCCTGAGGGACAGGGGCAGCAGGGTAAACTCAAACCCCTTGCGGTCCACCAGGGTCCTGCCTTTGGCGCAGTCTCCAACGCACCCGCCGTTCGTGCGGCGGATGGGGCAGTGCAGCAGGTTCATGAGGGGAAGGCGTCCATAGACAAGAACCTCCGCCCGCATTTTATTGATTATATCACGAATTTGCGGCAAAGTTAACTCTGGCGAGGCGGTAACACTCTCCAGGCCAAGGTCCATGTAGGCCCGACCCGCCGCGCTGTTGGCCACATTGAGAGGATAATCCCCCCGCACTGTGCCAAAAAGCCCCTTCAAACAGGATATTTGCCCTATATTAGACGCCACGGCTCCGGAAAATGTGCCAGCTTCCTCCAGAATGCCGCAAAATTCCTTCCACTCGCTCTCCATCACAATGGGGGGCACGGCGAGCAGCACCTGCCTGCCGCAGGACTGTCCCCACTCGCTCCAACGTTTCAGGTTCTCCCTGTTCCACTGACGGGGCTGGGCATAGATCTCGTCCGCGCCTGCGGATACCGCCGCCTCCGCCTGTTCCAGTTGGGCGCACAGGGCGATCAGCCTGGGGGACTCCCCCCGTCGCTCCCGCTCGGGGAGCGGCGGCGCGCAGACGTCCCGCTCCTCCCGCCTGCGGGAATCCGTCAACTGGGCAGGCAAGCCGGCCCCGGCCCTGCGCCGCAGCTCGTTGAGGGCAGAGGCGGATACCAAGGCGCGCGTCTCTCCCCGGGCGATGGAGCCTCCCCCCAGAGCAAAGGGCGT
>JAHZEH010000322.1 GCA_019421925.1 Clostridia bacterium | reverse complement strand
ACTTTCACCATCGCGGATAAAGCCACCTCCGGCGTCAAAGCTATCGGCTTTACGGTGATCTATAAGGAGAACGGCGTTGCCAAACAGATGACGGTTACCAGCTATGTCAACGTGCGCAAGGGCTATGTGGCCCCTGAGAACGGCGGCGTGGACGCGGATGGCAAACCCCTCGTGGTGCAGCCTAAAGTAATCATCAGCAGCTACAGCGTGCCGGAGCGCATTTTTGCGGGTGAGGAGTTTGAGCTCAAGTTCGTCATCAAGAACACCAGCGACACCGACGAGATCCGCAACCTCAAGATCACCCTGAAGAATGACGAAGGAATCATCCTGCCCGCGGCCAACGGCAGCAATACCCTCTTTGTCAAGTCCCTCAAGACAGGGGAGGAGACCGAGCTTTCCATTATGCTTCAGTCCTCCCCGGATGCGCCCAGCAAACCCCAAATGCTCGGCATGACCTTTGAATACAACAACGCCAAGGTCAACTCGTTTACCAGCAATGAGACCCTCACCCTGCCTATCGCCCAGAAGATGCGTGTGACGGTAGACGAACCACGCATTTTTGTGGACGGCGCGACGGTGGGAAACAGCTTCAACGCTACCATTAACATCTACAACAAGGGCAAGGGCCAACTCTACAATGTCTCTCTCAAGCTGGAGAGCGAGGGGGATACCATGCGCCTGGAGGAGGGCTACTTTGGCGGGAACCTCCAGTCCGGCGGCTCCACCACGGCGGACGTCAACATTATCCCCACCTCGGCGGGCGACCTGTTCGGTAAATTCCTCATCACCTATGAGGATGAGTATGGCGAGGTTTACACCGAGGAGAAGGAGTTCACTGCCTACGTCACCGAGCCCATGGATTTCAGCGACCCCGGCATGATGGGGGGGGATATGGAGATGTATCCGACCGATATGCCAGACGGGGAGGGCCAGGGTATGGCCACTTGGCTCAAAATCGTTCTCGGCGCAGCCGGTGCGGCCGTCCTTGTCGTCCTCGTCATCCTCCTCAGGAAACGGGCCCGGCAAAAAAGAGAGAAGGAGCTTGAGGCATGACCTTACGTGATTTGCTTGGCATGGCGTTCATGAACCTGTGGCGTCGCAAGCTCCGGGCCTTTTTGACCGTGCTGGGCATGGTCGTGGGCACGGCATCGATTGTGGTCATGGTATCCCTCGGCATAGGCATCAACGTCAGCTATCAGGAGAGTTTGGAGCAGGCGGGCAGTCTGACAACCATCACCGTCGAGCCCCAGGACTGGAATAAATATTGGGAACAGCAGGAGAGCAGTTCCTCCGGTGGAGTGGTCATGTATAGCGGCGGCGGCAACGGCCCGGAGACTGTGGATATCAACGACAAGGCCATCGCCAAGATGAAGGCCCTGCCGGGAGTCAAGGCCGTCACCCCCATTCTCTCGACCTACAATGGCAATATTAAGGCGGGCAAATATGTGCTGCAGAGCCAGATCTACGGCATTGATCCCGCCGTGGCGAAGGAGTTTGGCATTGAACTGAGCGAGGGGGAGATGTTCGGTTCGAACAGCGGCTCCACCTACGAGATGATTATGGGCTATCAGATCCCCTACCAGTTCATGAACATCAGCAACTACGCCCAGGCCCTCAACAGGGACGGAACCCCCAAGATCAATCCCATGACGGCCAATTTGAAACTGACCTTTGATTACAACAACATCTATGATTACGGCGGCGGGGACACCACTACAAAGAAGGGCAAGTTCTATCGGGTCAAGGTGACCGGTATGATTGCCCAGAAGGACGACTGGCAGATTGACAGTTCTGCCTTCATGGATATCAAAGCCCTCAAAAAACTGATGAAGGAGAACAAGAACTTCATCTATTCGGACTCAAAGAGCACCTATAGCCAGGCCTGGGTCAAGGTGGACTCGGTGGACAATGTCTCTGAAGTTCAGCAGGCCATCAAGGATATGGGCTATGGCGCCTCCAGCCTGGGGGATATGCTGAAACAGGTCCAGGATTCCACTAAACAGCTTCGCGCTCTCCTGGGCGCAATCGGCGCGGTGGCTCTGCTGGTCGCGGCCATCGGCATTATGAACACCATGATGATGGCCATCTATGAGCGGACCAAGGAGATCGGCGTCATCAAGGTTCTGGGCTGCAAGATGTCCAACATCTGCGGCATGTTCCTGGCCGAGGCGGCCTATATCGGCTTCTTTGGAGGCGCGGTAGGCGCGGGCATCAGCTATGGACTGGGCGCGATCCTGAACAAGTTCTTCCTCGCGTCCATGGGCATGCGCTCGGTCATTCCCATCTGGCTGAGCGTGGGGGCGGTGCTCTTCTCGGCAATCGTCTCCATGCTCTCCGGCCTGTATCCTTCCATCAAGGCCATGAAGCTCAGCCCGCTGGCGGCAATCCGAGCGGAGTAGAGCGGATG
>JAHZEH010000032.1:1310-12946 GCA_019421925.1 Clostridia bacterium | reverse complement strand
AAAGCGTGGAATAGAAACAGCCGCGCCGACTGCAAAATTTAATGCCCAGTACCTTGAAAAACTTCTCCCCAACATCCAGGACGATACGGTAAAAAGCATTCTTGAAGATATCATGAAACCACCCGAAGAATTGAAGGCGGAAGTTGAACGGCGCGCGGAGCAGCGCCGGAAGACGCTGGGCAGCATTATGCTGACTTCCGGTTTCAGCTTTGAAGATTATGTCATCACCAAATACTTGGATTTCATCAGCGAAGAAGTTGTAATGGGTACCGGCTTTTTCAAAAATGTCGCGGCCGGCCTTGCCAATACTTTTGGGTTAGAAAGCCAAAGCTTCCGGCAGAAACTTGCCGACGCCAAAACCTCTGCCATGGCCGCCCTGCGGTCCGCCGCATTTGATCAAGGCGCCAATGCGATCATCGGCGTGGATCTTGACTATTCAATGTTCGGCGACTCGCTGATTGCAGTGATTATGAACGGCACGGCCGTAGTAATCGAACCGTTAGAGAAATAGCTATGGACGAATACGCTATTTACCTGCGCAAGTCCCGCGCCGACCTCGAGGCGGAAGCCCATGGCGAGGGGGAAACGCTCGCCCGCCATGAATCCGCGCTGACCAGGCTGGCCGCTCAGCGGGGACTCGGTGTGGTAAGAACCTACCGGGAGATTGTCAGCGGCGACACCATATCTGCACGGCCCGAGATGCAAAACCTGCTCTCAGCGGTGCGCACGGGCATTTATGCCGGGGTCATCGTTATGGAGGTGGAGCGGCTTGCACGCGGCAATACCAAGGACCAGGGTATTGTCGCAGAGGCGTTCGCCCTCACCGGGACAAAGATCATCACGCCCGGGAAGATATACGACCCCACCAATGAATACGATATGGAGTATTTCGAGTTTGGGCTCTTTATGGCCCGGCGGGAATACAAAACCATTGTGCGGCGTATGCAGGCGGGCCGCGCCGCTTCGGCTCGTGAGGGGCTGTTCCCTGGTGGAACGGCCCCTTTTGGCTATCGGAAGGTCAAGCTCCAGGGCCGCAAAGGCTTTACCCTGGAGCATGACGAGAGGGAGGCCCCCATAGTCCGCCTGATCGGGGACCTCTATGCCTATGACATGAAGGACGGGAGCGGAAGAACCGTCTCCATGGGCGGTACACGCATCGCCCGGTATTTGAACGGCCTGGGGCATACCACCCGCAGCGGAAGGCCCTGGACCGCCTCCAGCGTCCGGGAGGTTCTCACCAACGACGCCAATTACGGCCGCGTACGCTGGCAGCATCGCAAAGAGGTCAAGCGCCTGGACGCTGATGGCAACATCGCGGTAAGCCGCCCGGTCAACAGGGAGGAGGCCATCGTGGCCAGAGCAATCTTTGAGCCCCTCTTCCCCGAGGAGGTGCAGCGGCTGATTGAACAGAAACTGGGCTCCCGGGACAAGATGCCCACCCCCTGGGGCAAGGAGACCCAGAACCCCCTGGTTGGGCTTGTTGTCTGCGGCTTCTGCGATCACAAAATGCTGCGCCTTCCAAGCCCCCGAATCCCGCCCGCATTGGTTTGTACCACTATTGACTGTCCTTGTGTCTCCTCCTATGTGCATCTCGTTGAAAAACGGATTTTGACGCTTTTGCGGGCATGGCTCTTTCAGCATGAGGTACAGATCCACAGCCCGCATAAAAGGAAGGATGCCTGCGGCCGGATCAGAGCATTGGACGCTGCGGCCGCCTCTTTGGAAAAGGAGCTGGGTACGCTCCGGCAGCAGCACAGCCGTCTGCAGGATCTTCTTGAACAGGGCGTCTATGACGCAGAGACCTATTTCAACCGTGCCCATCAGCTGTCTGAGCGCCGCACAGCAAAAAAAGAGGAGCTCTCCCGCGTCCAGAGCGAAATCCGGGAACTGCGTCTCCAGGCCGAGCAGGAGGAGAACTTTGTTCCCCGGGTCCGGAACGTCCTGGAGCTCTACGACTGTGCCGAAACGCCGGCGGATAAGAACCGTCTCCTTAAGTCCATCCTCGCCAAGGCCGTCTACTCCCGCTCAGAGGGGGGCCGCTGGGCCCCCAGCGACAATTTTATACTGACGCTCTATCCCCGCCTTCCTTCTTCGCGCCCTTTGCTTATAACCCCTCCGGGCTAATGTATACCCCCACTCATATGTCATGAGGATCACCCAGTCCACAATCTGCCCGTGCGCCGCATAGTCATGGGCCTCGTAGAGCAGCCCGGGCTGGTCCGCGTATGTTTTGGGGGCAAGTGCCGTCATCATCCGGAAACCGATGGGATGGAGCAGCTGGTAGGTCTTGCGCAGGAAGTCATTGTAGGCCTCCCGGTCGCCGGGGTATATGTATTCAAAATCCACGTTGAGCCCGAAGTAGCTGCGCGCGTTCATCTCTTGAATCACATTGAGCAGCAGTGTGTTTTGCACCTGCTCGTCTGTCAGGATCGTGTGGGCCAGATCGCTGTCAAAGCCCCCGCCCTCTTTAATGTTGGTGAGCGTCATGAGCGGGGCGACAGCCTGGCGGTAGGCGGCCTGGATCATTCCTCTGTCGTCGAGCGGAACCACACTGCCGTCGGCCCGCGCCTCATAGCTGAAAATGCTTAGAAAGGTCAGATGGGGGAGCGTCATGTTCAGGGTGTTTAATGCAATGTTGGGCAGGGCGTACCCGTTGACGATAATCTGCCGGGTGGGCGAGACAAAGTGGGGAATGATAAGATTCTCCCCCGCCCTGATCTGGGAGGGGTCAGTGATGCCCGGGTTGAGGAGCAGCAGCCGCTCCACTGTGGTGCCGAATTTCCGGGCAATAGACAGCAGCGTCTCCCCCGGTTCCACCTCATAAACACTCATGTCCACCGGGATAACCAGCGCCTGACCGGGCGTCAAGCTCTGTCCATTCTGAATCTGGTTGGCCTGCTGCAGTTCGCTCTCCTGTATTCCGTACTTCTGCCCAATTGAATACAGGTTATCTCCGCTTCTCACCGTATAAATAATCAATAGCCTCGACTCCTTCTATCCAAACTCACGGTTCCTTGGCCCCCTGTCTCCGCTCTTTCATTCTATGGCTCCCGCCCCTTTTTTGCTCCCCCAGCACAGGGAAAACCGCCCGCGCTGCTGTGAAACAGCATAAAAAACAGGAGGCACGTTTTTCCGTGCCTCCTGTCTTTTATATCATTTTCAGCAATTCTTGAGCTGATCCTCTCCAGGCTCCTGCCAATGGGTGTGAAAGAACTCGCCCCTGGGGCGGTCAGTCCGCTCATAGGTGTGGGCTCCGAAGTAGTCCCGCTGGCCCTGCAGCAGGTTGGCGGGCAGGCTGGCGCAGGTATAGCTGTCAAAATAGGCCAGCGCCGAGGAGAGTGCCGGAACCGGCAGGCCGCTGCACACCGCCCGGGCCACCACGGCGCGCCATCCCTCCTCCCGCCGCTCCATCTCCCTTTGGAAATGGGAGTCAACCAGCAGGTTGGGCAGGTCGGGCCGCCTGTCAAAAGCGGCCTTGATGTCGCCCAGAAACGCCGAGCGGATGATGCACCCGCCCCGCCACAGCAGGGCGATGCCGCCATAATCCAGCTCCCATCCATACTGTTCCGCCGACGCCCGCAGCAGGTCGAACCCCTGGGCATAGGATACAATCTTAGCGGCATACACAGCCTGGCGCAGGCTCTCCAGAATGGTCTCCCGTTCCTCCTCCCCGCACCGGCGGACAGAGCGGCCATAGAGGGCCGCCGCCTGTGTCCTCTCCTCCTTCCGGGCGGAGAGCCCCCGGCCAAAGACCGCCCCGCTGATAAGCGGGGGGGGCCCGCCGGGCTCCAGCGCCGCCTCGGCCGTCCACTTGCCCGTCCCCTTCTGTCCCGCGCTGTCCAGGATTCGGTCCACCAGGGGCGAGCCGTCCTCCTCCCTGCGGGCGAGCACTTTGGCTGTAATCTCAATGAGATAGCTGTCCAGCTCGGTTTTGTTCCACTGTTCAAAGACCGATGCGCAAGCCGGCGCATCCATCCCCAGGAGCTCCCTCATGATGTGGTAGCCCTCGCAGATGATCTGCATGTCGCCGTACTCAATGCCATTGTGCACCATCTTGACAAAGTGGCCCGCGCCGTTCTCCCCCACCCAGCCGCAGCAGGGGGAGCCGTCCGGCAGATGGGCGCTGATGGCCGTGAGGATGGGGGCGGCCTCCTCCCACGCTGCCCGGGAGCCTCCGGGCATTATGGAGGGCCCTTTGAGCGCCCCCTCCTCCCCCCCGGATACACCGCAGCCCAGATAGA
The DNA here is from genome assembly GCA_019421925.1 of Clostridia bacterium. Classification (GTDB taxonomy): domain Bacteria; phylum Bacillota; class Clostridia; order Christensenellales; family CALWSW01; genus JAHZEH01. The sequence goes on along the minus strand of JAHZEH010000032.1, from coordinate 8,705 downwards.
ACATCCCCGCCGCCTCCACCGTTCTGCACCGGCGGATGGTGTCCGTAAAATGGGAGTTCCCCCCGTCGATGAGGATATCCCCCCTGTCCAGCAGGGGAAGGAGGGCTTCAATCAGCTCATCCACAGCCCGGCCCGCCTTGACCATCATCATGATTTTCCGGGGACGCCGGAGCTGGTTCACCAGGCCGGCGAGGGACCAGGCAGGCACAATCTTCCGGCCCGCCGCCCGCCCCTCCAGAAAGGCCCGGGTCCGGGCCTCTGTGCGGTTGTATACCGCCACGCTGAAGCCCTTGCTCTCCAGATTCAATACGAGATTTTCGCCCATGACGGCGAGGCCGATCAGGCCAATGTCCGCTTGCTGCATGCGCTGCTCCTCTCCTATGACAGTTTTGTCTCGGGATACACACGCCCATAGACCTCCTGGGCCCTGGCGTAGCACTCTCTGTAAACCTCATGGTTGCGGAGATTGGGCAGGATGGTGCGCTCAGGCCCCATGGCAGGAAGCCCTTGGCGCAGATCCGAAACCTTCCCCACCGCCAGCATGGCGGTGTAGGCCGCTCCCAGCGCCGAAGCCTCTTTCACCTTGGGCACCGTGATCTCCGCCCCAAACACATCCGCCTGAATCTGCATCCAGGGCAGGCTCCTGATATAGCCGCCGTTGGCCCGAATGGAGCGCACCTCCTGCCCGTTGACCTCCCGCATGGCCAGGTAGATGGAGTACAGCCGGTAGATGACCCCCTCCATCGCGGCTTTCACCAGATGCTTTTTGCCATGTCCCATTCCCATGCCGTATATAAGACCCCGTGCGTCCGCATTCCAGTCCGGGCTCCGCTCGCCGGTGAAGCAGGGCAGGAAGATCAGGCCCTCGCTGCCCGGGGGGATCTCCCCGGCATACCGGCCAAACAGCTCGGGCAGCGTACAGCCCGCCTCCCTGGCCTCCCCCTCAAAGAGCTCAGGGAAGGCGTCGCCCAGGTGGCTGAGAACCAGCCCGCCGTTGTTCATTGCGCCCCCAGCCACCCACATATCCCCGCTGAAGGAGTAGCACCAGGTGCGGGAATGGGGGTCGAGCAGGGGGGCGCACACCGCCGTGCGCACCGCGCCGCTGGTGCCGATGGTGGAGGAGAGGGCGTGGCTGTCCATGACGCCGCAGCCCAGATTGGCCAAAATACCGTCCCCCGATCCCACGGCCACCGGGAGCATCCTGTCCACCCCCATGAGGGAAGCGTATTCCTCCCCCATGCCTTGCAGCAGATGGGTACAGGGTACGGGTTCGCTCAGGACGCCCCTGGACAGCTCCAGGATGCCCGCCGTGATGTCCTCGTCCCAGCGCTGGCTGTGGAGGTTGAAATACCCCTGGCTGCTGGCCAGGGTATAGTCCACCACATACTCCCCAAAGAGCTTGTGCAGGACGTACTCCTTGAGGGTGATGAGCTTGGCGGTTTTTCCCCAGACCTCCGGCTCGTTCTCCCTCAGCCACAGAACCTTGCTCAGGGGATAGAAGGGGTGGCGCACGCAGCAGCCTGTCCGCTGGTAGAGCTCCTGGGCGTCATAGCGGCCCGTCAGCCAAGCGGCCTGTTTTCCCGCCCGGGTATCCGCCCACGTTGATACCTTGGAGAGGGGCTCCCCCCTGCCGTCCACAGCCAGAAGGCTGTGCATATGGCAGGAGAGGCCCATGGCGCACAGCTTGGCCCGGCTGTCCTCCCGCCCGTCCAGGCAGGCTTTCACACATTGCAATACCGCCCGGAAAACCTCCTCCGGGTCCACGTCCGCCCGGCCGTCCGCTCCTGTTTCCAGCGCACACTCCACCGAGCGGCCCGCCAGAGCGAAGCCCCCCTCGTCAAACAATACGGCCTTTACACTTGAGGTACCAATATCCAAACCCAGAAAATACTCCCCCATCTGCTCCCTCTCCTCTGCCCCCGGCGGGGGCATTCACTGCTCTAATCCAGCGCCCAGGCGCTCCATATCTTTATGGATGCGCTGCATCTTCTCATCCGTCCTGGCAATATCTCCCGCGCACTCCTTGAGCTCCCGGACGATGGAATCGGGGATCTCCCGGGTCTCCTTGTAGCGCAGCTGGTGCTCCAAGCTGGCCCAGAAGTCCATCGCCACGGTCCGGATCTGGATTTCCACCGGCACCAGCTCCTTGCGGTCGGAGAAAAACACGGGGATCTGGATGACGAGGTGCAGGCTGCGGTAGCCGCTCTCCTTAGGGTTTTTGATGTAGTCCGTCACCCGCAGCACGGTCACGTCGTCCTGCTTCTCCAGAAGACTGGCCACAGTGTAGATATCCTCAATATAGCAGCACACCACCCGGATACCTGCAATGTCGGTCAGATTCCTGCGGGCGCTGTCCACGCTGGCCTCAAGCCCCTTGCGCATCAGTTTTTTGAGGATACTCTCCGGGGATTTGAGCCGGGACTGCATATGATGGATAGGGTTGCGCCTGTGGCGCATATTAAACTCCTCGTTGAGGATTTCCAGCTTGGTGCTCACCTCGCAGATGGCGGATTTGTAAACGGTCTGCATCTCCAGATACCCGTCGATCAGCGTTCCGATCTGACGCGGCAGGTCAATGCCCCTCATATTCCTTCCAGTGTTCAGAGTAAGCGATCTGTTTTCCATGCTCCAACAAGCTCCTTTTATTTGTGAAACTTCAACACATTTTATTCTATTATACTCGGATTTCCTGTGAATTTCCATGTGTAAGCAGCGGCAGGATCATGCGGGCAAACTCCCCCGGATGCCTGCACCACTCCTCCTGACGTATTGTGAGAGGGCTGCCATCAAGGGTATAGGCGGTGATGCTCTGCGCCCCCTGCAGCTCCTTTTTGCAGTACTCGGAAAGCTCCACCTTGATGATTCGCTCAACCTCCTCGCCGGGCGCAAAGGGCGGGGCCTCCCGGCAGTACAGATAGACCTGCCCGATCTCCCGGTCATGGAAATCACCAATGCGCAGGTCCTCCCGGATCATCCCCACATAGCAGAGCTCCTCCGCCTCCGGAAGCAATCCTATCTCCTCCCGCATCTCCCGCAGGACTGCGGCCAGCCTGTCCTCCCCCGCGTCCACATGCCCCCCCACGGTCAGATCGTAATAACCCGGGAACTCCTTCTTGTCATGGGCTCTCTGCTGAAAGTACAGCCACACGCCCTCCTGTGATTCCGACACAACCCAGCAGTGGACCACCTCGTGCAGCAAGCCCTGGGCGTGGGCCTGCTCCCTGGGGGCGCGGCCAACGGGATTCAGCCTGTCGTCATAGATCGTAAACATCTCCGCCATACTTTCCTGGTTCCTTTCCAAGTTCTGTTTTTTTATTATACTCCAAGAGCAGGGGGCCGCCAAAGCAACTTCTCCCCATTGACGCTATTTCCGCCTAAAATAAACGAACGAGCCGATGCATAAATTTCAGACGCATGGTATACTGTAACGGTGCCCCATTATTGTATATAAAGGAAGTATGGATATGTTTCGTTATTTGAAACCCCGGAATGTCCCGGTCCGTATCCTCTGTATCCTCCTGTGCGCTCTGCTGCTGTGTTCCTGCGGCCAGTCCCACGACGCTCTGCTGAGCGCAAGCAATCCTGTGACCATCACCATCTGGCACTACTATAATGGAGCGCAGAAGACCGCATTTGACCAGCTGGTTTCAGAATTTAACGAGACGGTCGGCATGGAGAGAGGCATTTATGTGGAGGCGGCCAGCCAGGGCGGCGTCTCCCAGTTGATTGAAAACGTCATCGCCTCCTCCGAACGGAAGGTGGGCACCCAGCCCATCCCCAATATTTTTGCCGCCTATGCCGACACAGCCCACCAGGTAGATCAGCTCGGCCTCCTGGCCGATCTGGACCCCTATTTCACCCGGGAGGAACTGGACGCATACGTGCCCGCCTATATTGAGGAGGGCCGTCTGGATGGGGTGTCCCTCAAAATACTCCCCACCGCCAAATCCACGGAGATCCTTATGATTAATTCCGTGGATTGGCAAAAGTTCGCTCAGGCCACCGGCGCCTCCCTGGACAGCCTCTCTACGATCGAGGGGCTGGTGCAGACCGCCGGGGAGTATTACGATTGGACGGATGGGCTCACCCCGAATATCGCAGGCGACGGCCGGGCGTTCTTTGGCCGCGATGCGATGGCCAACTATCTCATCATTGGCAGCCGCCAGCTCGGCGCAGAAATCTTCTCCGTGGAGGACGGCGTGTGTACCTTTCAAACCGATCCGGCCGTTCTTCGCAAGCTGTGGGACTGCTATTACGTCCCCTATATCAACGGATATTTCAGCGCCTATGGCAGATTCCGCTCAGATGACGCCAAAATCGGCGAAATCATCGCGCTGGTAGGCTCCAGCTCCTCCGCCGTCTACTTCCCGGACGAGGTGACGGTGGACGACACGGCCTCCTATCCCATTGAGGCAATCGTCCTGCCTGCCCCCTGTTTTGCCGGGGGCAAGCATGTGGCCGTCCAGCAGGGCGCCGGAATGTCCGTGACCAGGAGCACACCCCAGGAGGAATACGCCAGCGTGGTCTTTCTCAAATGGTTTACCGAACCCGAACGGAACATCCGCTTCTGCGCCGCCTCGGGCTATCTGCCTGTCATGAACAAGGCCTGCGATGTCCAGACCTTTGAGGCCGGGCTGGAGGGTCTTGAAACGCCCCTGCCCAGCAAGGTCAGGGAGTCCCTCATGGTGGCCCTTAAGACGGTCAACAGTCATGAGCTCTATACCAACCAGGCTTTCAAGGGGGGTACCGGGGCACGCAACATCCTGGAGTCCTCCCTGAGCGGCCAGGCCTCCCAGGATCTGGCTGCCATTGAGGAACTCACCGCCAGCGGCGTCCCCCGTGAGGAAGCTGTCGCCCGTTTCAACACAGACGAGAACTTCAACGCCTGGCGCGAGGCCCTCATCCAGAGTCTTCAAGAGACCGTTCAATAAAGCTTCCTAAGGAGCAACCCCATGCAAGGCAAAAAAGTGACTCTTTTCCGGCGGCTCTTGATTCCGCTTCTCCTGGTGCTTCTCTCCCAGGCTCTGCTCATCTACGGCATCATCATCTTCAGCGGAACGCTGACGGAATTGCGTCAAAACGCGATGGATATCTACGCGGAAAAGGTGGATAACCGTAAAAACATCCTGCAAAACGAGATGATTCAGCGGTGGTCCAACCTGGGCGAGAGCATGGGGGTGATTCTTGAACATACTGCCGCATACCTCTCCGAGAACAACATGCTCCACTCGGACTTTGCGGTCAACGACCCGCGCACCAACGATTTCCTTGCCGGGATATCAGGCGATATCGTGTATCTGCTGCGCAAAAATTCTGTAACCGGCGCCTTCATCATCCTGGGCGGCCAGGATAAGAACGCCATGCCCCAGGCCGGGCAGGTTCAGGAAAAGGCGGGCATCTATCTGCGCGACATGGACCCCGAGTCCAATCCGGGCGACGTCTCCGACCTGCTGGCGGAGCGCGCCCCCTCCCTCGTAACCAAGGCTCTGGGCGTCCCCATGGACTCCCTTTGGCGCGCCCAGTTCAGATTCTCAGGGGATGACCTCCAGTCCTGCGCCTATTACTACAAACCCTATCTCGCAGCCCTGGAATCCCCGGAGATCGGCTGGGAGAACCTGGGCTACTGGAGTGAGCCCTTCTATCTCAACCCGGGCAACAGCAGCGACGCCACGCCCGTCATGACCTACTCCGCCCCCCTCATCAGCGAAGAGGGGGTTCCTTTCGGCGTACTGGGCGTGGAGATTTCCGTGGACCATCTGTACTCCTTCCTCCCCAGAAACGAATTCAATACCGGAACCAAGGAAGGTTACTGCCTCGCCCTGCGCCGGGAGGATTCCTCCGGTTATCAGGCTATGGTTCTGGGCAGCGCCTATCTGCGTCAAATATTTTCCGCCTCCTCCCTTCTGGACATGGAGGAGACAGCCACCCTGAAAAACATCTACAGCGCACGCTCAACGGGTTCTGGAACGGACGACCTCTTCGCCTGTGTGCAGCCCCTCCGGCTGTACAACACCTATACCCCCTTTGAGGGGGATCAATGGGCTCTCATCGGCGTGGTGGAACAGGATTCCCTGCTCCGCTTCACCCACTCGGTGGAGCGCTCCCTGACGTTCACGCTCCTCCTCTCCCTGGCCATTGGGTTGGTGGGAGCCTATCTCATCAGCAAGCACATCACCGCCCCGATCACCTCCCTGGCAGAAGCTCTGCGCCGGAGCGATTCCACCCGGCCCATTCACCTGCGCCATCTGGGTATCTCGGAGATCGACGAGCTCTCCCAGTCCATTGAATTCCTCAGCAACAGCGTGGCGGACGCCTCCTCCAAGCTCACTCAGGTCATCGGCCTGGCAGGCATCCAGATGGGCGCTTTTGAGTATGTGACCTCCCTGCCCCGCGTGTTCTGCACAGATACCCTGGCCCACATTCTGGGCTGCGCCTCCAGTTTGGAGAACGGCTATGTTCCCACTGAAGAATTCAGCGCCGCCATGAAGCGGCTGGAGGAACACCTGGAGTCCTCCTCCGGCGACGGCAACGTCCACATCTACAAAATAGAGCGGGCAGACGGCAGCGAACAGTGGCTTCGCCTCAATATTATCCGGGAGGAAAAACGCATCCTGGGCGTCATCACAGATATCACCCAGGAGATGCTGGAGAAGCGCAAGATCGAGCATGAGCGCGACTACGATCTGCTCACTGGCCTGTACAACCGCCGGGCGTTTTATGCCCAGATGGATCTGCTTTTCTCCCGTCCCGGCGTTTTAAAGCAGGCGGCGATGGTACTCCTGGACCTGGACAACCTCAAATACATCAACGACACCTATGGTCACGACTATGGCGACGAGTATATCCGCTCCATGGCGGACGTGCTCTCCTCCTTTGCAGAGGAAAGGGCCCTTTGTGCGAGGATGTCCGGGGATGAATTCTTTCTTTTCCTCTATGGGATGGAAAGCCGGGAGGAGCTGCGCGAGAAACTGCGGGGCCTCAACAAAACAATCGCCGCCTCCAGCATGCAGCTCCCCGACGGCACCGCCATCCGTATCCGCGCATCCGCCGGCGTGGCCTGGTATCCGGACGATTCCATCCAGTATCCCCAGTTGATCCGCTACGCGGACTTCGCCATGTATCAGGTCAAACACACCAACAAGGGACATTTCACCGACTTCAGCCTGGAGAGTTATGACCGGCAATCCTATCTGCTCCACAGCAAGGAGGAGCTCAACCAGATTCTCGAGAACTCTCTGGTCTCCTATCAGTTCCAGCCCATTGTCGACGGAAGAACCGCCGGGGTTCTGGGCTACGAGGCCCTCATGCGGCCCATCGGCGCCAGCATCAAATCCCCCGCAGAGCTGCTCTCCCTGGCGACCCACCAATACCAAAAGAGCCACGTCTAGCGACACA
>JAHZEH010000032.1:0-1300 GCA_019421925.1 Clostridia bacterium | reverse complement strand
ACCAGTCCAAACTGGGCCAAGTCGAGCGGCTCACCTGGTTCAAATCCCTCGAAGCCTTCTCCCAACAGGGAGTGGCACGCAGCGGCTGCAAATTGTTCATCAACTCTATCTCCAGCCAGGTTCTCGAGCCCAGGGACTGGGAGGAGATCGAACGCCGCTACGGTTCCCTGCTCGCCCAGGTAGTCGTGGAGTTCACTGAGGAGGAGCGCATGGACACCCAAATCACCGCAGAAAAACTCCTGCATCTGAATTCCTGGCAGGCCCTGACCGCTCTGGACGACTTTGGATCAGGATATAACGGCGAAGGCATGCTGCTCTCCCTCTCGCCCCACTATGTTAAACTGGATCTGTCCATCGTCCGCAACATTCATGAGGACCAGAGCCGCCAGGCACTCTTCCACGGCCTGGTCCAGTTCTGCAGGGAACAGCACATCGCTGTCATTGCCGAGGGCGTAGAGACTCATCAGGAGATGATCTATCTGCTGGAACATGGCGTGGACTATCTCCAGGGCTACTATCTGGGACGCCCCACCTACCAGCCCGCAGGTCTGGCGGACAAGGTCCGGCAGGAGATTCTCGCCTTTGCCCGGAATCAACATCAATAAACGGAACTCCCTCCGCGGCAAATAAAAGAGCGCGCCCAGGCAATCCCCTGCGGCGCGCTCTTTTTGTCCGATTTCAACTTGTCTCCTCAAGGCCGGTTTCCTCCGGATCCTTGACAGGCCTCTTCTCTTCTCCGCCCGCTGAATCCTCCTTCTGATCCAGATAGATCTTCAGCGCAAGCAGAGCGATGAACTCGCCATTGGTGGGTTTATCCATGGCACGCAGGACTAGCCCTCCGAAGATGGTATTCATCTTCTCCGCAAGGCCGCGCGACCAGGCCGCATCAATGGCGTTGCGGATGGATCGCTCCACCCGCGTCTTTGTCACCCCGTGCATTTTTGCCACAACCGGATAGAGTCTGGTGGTAATCGCGCCAATCAACTGGTCGTCCTGGCAAACCAGCATCACCGATGTCAGCAGATACCGGTAACCGTTCATGTTTGCTGGAACGCCAGTGAGCAAAAGCAACCTTGCGGCGGAGGCTTCCAACTCATCTTTGCTGGTAGACTCTTTCACTACCATCCGTTCTCGTTTCATACTCTCGCCTCAACTTCCACAATTATCCATTCCATTATACGGTCTAATTGTCGAAAACAGCAACGTGACATATTGTCGAAATTCTTGGCAAGAGGTCGAAATACAAAAAAATACCGAATAACTTGTAATTTATTGGATCATCTTGTCCCTTTTTATAGTG
>JAHZEH010000321.1:1563-2414 GCA_019421925.1 Clostridia bacterium | reverse complement strand
GCCGGGCGGACGGGCGCATCTGGGACCGCGGCCTGCCCCGCGTCGTGCCGCTGCGCGTTTTCCTGGGGGCGCTCGCGGTGTCGGGAGCCGTTTTGCTGGAGTCCTCGCTGAGCTTTCTCGGCTTCGGCGTGGCCTTTCCGTATGCCTCCTGGGGCAATATGGTCAGCGCTGTCAACGACCCGCTCGTCCTGCGGGAGGGCCTGCATATCTGGGGGCCGCCCGGCCTTTGTATTCTGCTGACCGCCCTGAGTTTCCACTTTGTGGGCGACGGCTTGCGGGCTGCGTTTGACCCCAGACAGAGAAACGCTGGAATCTGAGGAGAAGGGGGGATTGACATGGCTGCGCTGCTCGAGGTGGATCAGCTCAAAAAGTATTATCCCGTCAGAGGCGGCGGGGTGGTCAGAGCTGTGGATGGTATCTCCTTCCGGATCGAAGCGGGCAGGACTCTCGCCCTTGTAGGGGAGTCTGGCTGTGGAAAGTCCACGGTGGGACGCACGGTGCTGCGTCTGCAGGCTCCCACGGCCGGCAGGGTGCTTTTTGAGGGACGGGATCTGTCCTCCCTGACGCGCAGGGAGCTCAGGGCGCTGCGCCCTCAGATGCAGATCGTCTTTCAAAACCCTTTTGAGGCGCTGAATCCCCGCTTACCCGCCGGGGAGATCATCGGGGAGGCGGCGAGGGTTCACCGCATCGTGCCCAGAAATGAGTACAGGCGCTACGTGATACGGGTGATGGAGGAGTGCGGGCTTGCGGAGGACTGCTTTGACAAATATCCTCATGAGTTCTCAGGCGGCCAGCGCCAGCGCATCTGCATCGCCCGCGCCCTGGCCCTCCAACCCAGGTTCCTGGTGGCG
>JAHZEH010000321.1:0-1553 GCA_019421925.1 Clostridia bacterium | reverse complement strand
TGGACGTCTCCGTTCAGGCGCAGATCCTCAACCTGCTGCGGGAACGGCAGAGGGAGAGGGGCCTCGCCTACCTGTTTATCACCCACGACCTCTCCGTGGCCCGCTATATTGCCGATGATATCTCTGTGATGTATCTGGGGAGAATCGTGGAATGGGGGGATAAAAAGGGGGTATTCTCCCATCCCTGCCACCCGTACACCAGGGCGCTGCTCGCCGCGGTCCCCCGCCCTGAACCGGGGGGAGAGCCGCCTGTTCCCCTGGAGGGGGAGGTCCCCTCGCCGGTGAACCCGCCCCGGGGCTGCGCCTTCCATCCCCGCTGCCCCCTCTGCGGGGAGAGGTGCAGAGAGGAAACGCCTCCTGCAGCGGAGGTGGAGAAAGGCCACTTTGCGGCCTGTCACCTGCTCTCCGGGGAGGGAATAAAGTGAGAAAACAGGTAAATTACCAGGATGACGGCCGTGTTATCGCCCCCATGGACGTGCCCGCTATGCCCCGGGAGGAGGAGCGCCGGGCGAACAGCAGGGAGGCGCCGGAGCTGACACTCCAGGAGCGTCGGGCGGCGGCGCGGGGCCTGCTGGGAAGATTTCTGCTCTCCGCCCTGTTCTGCGTGGGGGGCTTCCTGCTGGCGGCCCTCGCGCTGTACTTTCTTTGGCTGCGCTAAATTTTACCCGGATTGCGTTGCTTTTTGTGTGCGGTCTGCTATCATAAAAGAAATACAGAGAGAGAGGAAGAGGTCGGGTGAGGGAATACGCGGAGCTGTTCTGGGCCTTTTTTCGCATCGGCGGGTTGACGTTTGGCGGGGGGTACGCCATGCTCCCCATGATCCAGAAAGAGGTGGTGGAGAAGCATGAGTGGGCCACCGATGAGGAAGTGATGGACTATTACGCCATCGGCCAGTGTACGCCCGGCCTGATCGCGGTCAATACGGCCACTTTCGTTGGTTATAAGACAAAGGGCGTGCTGGGCGGCATCATCGCCACGGCTGGAGTGGTGGCCCCCTCGCTGCTTATTATCATGCTCATCGCCTCCGTGCTGCAAAACTTTGCGCAGCTGGAGGCTGTACAGCATATCTTTGGGGGAATCCGGGTTGCGGTTGCGGTGCTCGTGGTCAATGCCATTGTCAAGCTGTGGAAAAAGAGCGTAGTGGACGCCTGGTGCATCGGCATTGTCCTGGCCGCTTTTATCCTGGTGGCCTTTCTGAACCTCTCGCCTGTTTACATCGTGGTGGGCGCGGCACTGGCCGGCATTCTGCTCACCCGTCTGAAGAGGGGAGGGAGGAACTGATGGTATATCTGCAATTGTTTTATGAGTTCTTCAATGCGGGCCTCTTCGCCATTGGCGGGGGACTGGCCACACTGCCCTTTCTCTCCAGCATTGCGGACCGGTATCCCTGGTTTGACCAGGCCATGCTGGCGGACATGGTGGCTGTTTCGGAGTCCACGCCCGGCCCGCTGGGCATTAACATGGCTACCTATGCGGGGTTTCAGGCGGCTGGCGTTCTGGGCGGCCTGATTGCCACCATCGCGGAGGTCATGCCCTCCATCATTGTCATCATC
>JAHZEH010000320.1 GCA_019421925.1 Clostridia bacterium | reverse complement strand
TCTTCTCCCCCATCTTTGTGTACTCCATGCGACTGAAATGCACGTGGATGACATTGGCGCGCTCCCTGCCGATGCCGTTTTCCAACGCGTCCAGTATAGAGGCATAATCCTCCTGGCTCCGGATGCAGCCCAACCCCCGGGAATGGAGGTGCCCAAAGTCTATCGTGGGGATGAGGCGTTCATCCAGATTGCATAGTTCGATGACCTCCTGCAAATCCCCAAACTGGTTGATCTTCCCCATGGTCTCCGGGCAGAAGGTCAGGCCGCCGTAGCCGTTTTCATCCAGAATATCCAGAATCTCTTTCAAAAAGGGCTGGACGAGACCGTCCGCTTCCCGGCGGGTCATCCTGGTCACAGCCCCCGGATGGAACACCACCCGCTGCGCGCCGAGGAGCCTCGCCCCCTTTGCTGTCTCCAGGAAGTAGCGGATATTTTTCTCCCGCCGCTCCTCGTCCGCAACGGCCAGATTGATGAAATAGGGGGCGTGCACGCTGACCGCAATATCGTGGGTGGCCATCTCCTGGGCGATCTTCCTTCCAGTGTCCTCTTTCAGGGCGGTCCCCCGCCCGAAGGAGTATTCAAAGGCGTTCAGTCCCAGGTCATGGAGCCAGGCGCCCTCCTGGTAGGTATGTTTAAGGCCCGCCTCATAGAATGCTTCGGAATTCCCGGAGGGCCCGAAAAGGATCGGTTTCATTGATTCTCACTTCCTCCGCCGCACCGGAACCGGCAGATCCCCGTTCACAGCACAACGCTTAATAATATAACACGATAAGGGGAGGGCTGGCAACGAAAAATCCCCCGCCCTGCCCTTTAGATACAGTTGGAGCTTTTTTCTCCATTCTAACTTCTCATGTCTATTATAACCGAAGCCATGAGGAATAGAATAGGCCTCTTTTCCGGAGGGTGGTCAGATATCCGAAAATTTATTGACGGCAGTTCTCTTGAATGGACCTGTCCACACCGTCCTCCCGGTGGAGGCTGTATCAACACCCAAATGGCTCCATGGATGGCTCATCTGTCAGCTTTCCGCAGACAGCGGCGCTCCACGGGATTATGGAGCGCCGCTGTCTATATGGATTGCCCCCCTGATTTTTCAAATTCCCTGCGCAGTTTTTCCAGCGCCTTTTTTTCAAGCCTGGATACGTAAGAGCGGGAAATATCGAGTATTTGGGCCACCTCCCTCTGAGGGAGGCAGGCGCCCTGCGTCAGGCCATAACGCAGGTTAATCACCAATTTTTCCCGTTTGGAGAGGCACTTCTCCATGAGCTCGCGCAGGCGCTCCACCTGAAGCCGCGTCTCCACCTCATCGCAGACCATGCCGGGCGCGCTGCCCATGATATCCACCAGGGTGATCTCGTTGCCCTCCTTATCCATGCCGATTGAGGACCCCAGTGAGACCTCGTTGCGGGTCTTTTTACCCGCCCTCAGGGACATGAGTATCTCATTTTGAATGCATCTGGCCGCATAGGTGGCGAGCTGCGCCCCTTTGGACTGGTCGAAGGTGGAGACCGCCTTGATGAGGCCAATGGTGCCGATAGAGATGAGATCCTCGGAGTCATACCCTGTATTTCCATATTTTTTTGCCACATGGGCCACCAGGCGCAGATTGTGACGGATGAGGGTTTCACGGGCGCTGTCGTCCCCCTGTTGCAAGCGGGCGAGGGCCTCTTTCTCCTCCGCCGGGGAGAGCGGCTCCGGAAAGGAGGAGCCCGTGGAGAGATAGGCGGCAAAAAAAAGGAACTCCCGGAAAAGAGCAAGAAAATCCAGCATAGCAAAAACCCCCTTACCGTATCATCCTATCGGCAAGGGGGCATGTTTTATTCCGTCTTGCGCCGCAAAATATCGCAGGGCGCAACCGGTCCATCCAGGTCGAGCCACAGGTGCTGGCGGGGGTGGGGGGCGCTCTCCTGTTCCTCCCCCTCCAGATTAACAATGCGGGAGACCCGCACTTGGCCGTCAAAGCCTCCAGGGGACAGAACGTTCAGGGCATCCCCCCGGAAGAAGCGGTTTCTCTGCTCCACCAGCGCCCTGCCCCGCTCCCCGTCGTATTCCAGTACCACCCCCACAAACTCATGGGTTTGCAGGTAGACGCTCCCCTCGGCCTGCTCAGTTTTATCGCCGCCAAAGTAAAACCCCGTGGTGTAGGGCCGGTGCCGGAGCTTCCCCAGCTCCTGGAGCAGAGTCCGGTCAAAGGGCCTCTCGAGCAGGAGGTCGTCGATGGCGCGGCGGTAGGCCGAAACGACGCTTGCCACATAGAAGGCGGTCTTCATCCGTCCTTCGATCTTGAAGCTGGAAACGCCCGCATCCCTCAGGGCCCCAAGGTGTTCAATCATCATAAGGTCCCGGGAATTGAGCAGATAGGTTCCGCGCCCATCCTCCTCGATGGGCATCCATTCGCCGTTCTTCCCTCTCTCCCGCAGCTCATAGCTCCAGCGGCATGGCTGGACGCACTCCCCAC
>JAHZEH010000319.1:2239-2475 GCA_019421925.1 Clostridia bacterium | reverse complement strand
GCCGGTTCTTATTCCAATTTCTTAAGGAGACGAGTCAAATGAAAATCCTGTTTACCGCTGAGTACGACGCCAGCATGATGGACGAGATCAATGCGCTGGGCGAAGTGCGCATGGACGGCTGGGCCATTGGCCTGCCGAAGATGAGCGAGGAGGAGCTCAAGGAGAAGGCGAAGGATGCGGATATCATCATCACCAGCTATGATGATATCACCAAGGGCGTCATCGACGCGGCGCCG
>JAHZEH010000319.1:0-2203 GCA_019421925.1 Clostridia bacterium | reverse complement strand
CACCAGGGCCACCCCCGTCAACATCGACTGCGGTTATGCCAAGGAGAAGGGCATCCCCGTGGTGTTCACCCCCGGCCGCAACTCCGACTCCGCGGCTGAGCTGACCATCTGGCTCATCCTGAGCTGCGCCCGCCACACCCCTCAGGCCTACCGCGCCCTGCATGAGGGCAAATTCCTGGCCCCGGCCAACAGAGTGCATGTAACCAAAGAGGGCCTGCGCGACGACGTGGTCTGGGATGTGACTGAGAACAGCCCGTACACCGTGTTCAAGGGCATGGATCTGAAAAATAAGACCCTGGGCATTATCGGCTACGGCAGCATCGGCCGCCGCGTGGGCAATATCTGCAAGGCCTTTGGCATGAATATCCTGCTCTATGACCCCTATGTCAGCGAGGTTGACGTCAACGGCGTGGGCCAGAAGAAGGTTGACCTTGAGACCCTGCTCAGGAATTCTGACTTTGTGTCCTGCCATCTGAAGGTCGCTCCCTCCACCCGCGGCCTCATGAGCGCCGAGAAGTTCGCCATGATGAAACCCACCGCCTATTTCATCAACTCCTCCCGCGCGGCGGTTGTGGATGAGGAGGCCCTCATCGCGGCGATCCGCGAGGGCAGGATTGCGGGCGCCGGCCTGGACGTCTTTGCCAAGGAGCCCCTCTCCGAGGATCATCCTTTCCTGCACGACCTGGCGGACAAAGTGGTCGTCACCCCCCATATCGGCGGCGCGACCACGGATGCCATCATCAACCACACCGGCATGATTCTGGCGGACATCAAGCGCTACTTTGCCGGCGAACCCATGCTGTATGCCTATAAGGGCTAACAACTATGAACAAGTGAAGGAGAATGCCACCATGTTGATGCAGAAAGAAAGAGAACTCGTAGTAAAATACGGCAAAAAACTGATCACCGACGGCCTGACCAAGGGCACCGGCGGCAACATCAGCATCTGCGACCGCGAGCAGGGCCTCATGGTCATCAGCCCCAGCGGACTGGACTATTTTGAGACTGAGCCGGAGGACATCGTCGTCATCAACGTGGCGGACGGCAAGGTCGTCGACGGCAAGCGCAAGCCCTCCAGCGAGCATGAGCTCCACCGCATCTTCTATGTCAAGCGCGAGGACATCGACGCTGTCGTGCATACCCACTCCACCTTCGCGACCACCCTTGCCACTTTGGGCTGGGGCCTGCCCGCCTCCAACTACATGGTGGCCCTGGCTGGCCCGGACGTGCGCTGCGCGCCCTACGCTTCCTTCGGCACCATGGCTCTGGCCGAGAACGCCTTCGAGTACATGAAGGACCGCTATTGCGTCCTGCTCTCCAACCACGGCCTGGTGGCGGGCGCCAAGGATATCGCCAACGCCTTCAACACGGCCAGCCTGATGGAGGAGTGCTGCGAGACCTATTACCGCGCCATGGTCGCGGGCAAGCCCCAGATTCTCTCCGAGGATGAGATGAAGTACATGATGGAGCGCTTCAAGACCTATGGCCAGGTCAAGCCCAAGGACAAGGTGTAAATTCCACAGAATCCAAAAGGACGCCGCTGAAAGCGGCGTCCTTTTCAATATACTCCGGAGCGGCCGGGGAGTTGCAATTGCCGGCCGGAACCATTACACTGGAGGAGGAACCTACTTGGCGCCGCTGATGTCCAGTTTGCAGCGCTCGCCAGAGATGATCTGTTTAAAGTAATAGAGGGGTTTGTCATCCTCGCGCATGCAGATCCCCTCGATGAGAATGACAGGTGCGCCGATGCGGGTGCGCAGCATGTCGGCCTCCTGCTTGGTGGCGTAGGATGTCTCAAGGGTGGAGGAGTAGCGCTGGGCGGTCAAACCGTGCTCCACCTCAAAGAGATGCATGAGAGAGCAGAGGGCGTCGTGGGGAGTGAACTGGACAAAATCGTAGCGCTCCGGCACCTCGTTGAACTCAATCATCACCGGCTCGCCGTTGATGAAGCGCAGGCGGTGGAAACGGTATACGTTTTCGCCGGGCATAAACTCCATCTTCTGCGTCACGTGAGGGGAGGGCGGGCCGTACTCCACGGGGGAGACCTCCGTACTGGGGGTGAGGCCGTTGTCCAAACAGTCCGATGTGAAGCTGATGAAGCGGAAGAGGTGGCGGGTGAACTGGGGTTCGTTGACAAAGGTACCCGAGCCCTGGCGCTTGACGAGGGTGCCGTTTTCCACCAGGTCGTGAATGGCGCGCCGGA
>JAHZEH010000318.1:365-2486 GCA_019421925.1 Clostridia bacterium | reverse complement strand
CGCAGTCCAGATTGACCACGCAGTCCAGATTGACCACGCAGCCCTTATAGCACTGCAAAAAGCGGGGATCGTCGCAGATCAGTGCGCAAAATGAGGCGAAGGAGAGATAGGTGAGCATCTCTTCCCCCGCCGTATGGATGCGCACAGCATTGCGTTCGGCCTCAGCGTAGATGATTCTGCGCAGCAGAATACGCACGGGCATCCTGTTGACCATGATCTCTATGGCGCGCTGGTCAAGCATGCGCTGGCCCAGGCAAAGGTTCAGCACCTGCCACAGCTTCCGCTCCTGCACAGGTTTGAGAAGGTAGTAGGAGGCCGCTACATTGTAGCTCTCCACGGCATGGTCGGTGCTGGTTGTTGTAAAGATCAACTGACAGAAGACATCCCTCTGCCGGATGAGGCGGGCCGCCTCCATCCCATCCATGTTCTCCATATAGATATCCAGCAGGATCATCTGGAACCTGTCAGGGGAAAACTCCGCCAGCAGCGTCTGGGCGCTCTCGTAGAGGCACAGCTCCACCCGTCCATGGGTATGGGCGAAATATCTGCCCAGCATTTGGGCAAGGGCCTGCCTGTCCTCCTCCAGATCGTCCACAATGGCAATGCGCATGGGCTTCCCCTCCTCTTCCTTTCCCAATTATATTTTTATCCCCATGCCGCCGCAATGTCATCTTGTCCCTTTTCCCCCTCCTTGCGTTCTATCCCTCTTCTTGCTATTCTTCTTCCATTCCCAATCACTAAAAAAGGAGAAGAAGTCCCATGAAAAAAGCATTGACCTTGTCCCTTGTCCTGCTGATGGTGCTGACCGTCGCGTTCACCGCCGCGGGTTGCGGCAACAAGGGTGTCACAGAGGAGTCCGCCCAGAAACTCGCAGATAAATATGAAGAGGTCGCCGCTAAGATCACCGAGCTGATGGATCTGGCCAATACCTACGGCGTGGACGAAACCAACGCCGCCAACCTCAACGCCCTCAAGGACGCCGTGGCAGAGGTGGGCACCCTCATCGGCGACAGCGCCTCCACCCTGAAGGAGGAGGAGGTTGAGCCCCTTCTCGAGCAGCTCCAGACCCTCAGCGACACCATGGACCCCTACTATAACCTTTTCCAGTAAACTAGAAACCAGTCAATCTGTTCACTCATACGCCCAGCCCGATCCTGAGAGGTCGGGCTAGGTGTATTTGTGTATAATGATGCTATCAAGGAGGATTTTCATGTTGAGACGCTCCAAAATTCCCGCGCTGGTTCTGGCGTTCTGCCTGCTTGCCAGCCTTCTGCTGACGGGCTGCGGCTCGGATGCGCCCGCCGCCTCCACCCCCTCCCCCACCGTCCCGCCCGCCGCGGATTCCGGCGTCCCCGCGGAAGGGCAGGCCGAATGGACCGTCCTGCTCTATCTTTGCGGCACAGACCTGGAGAGCGGCGGGGGCACCGCCACGAACAACCTGGCGGAGCTCCAGGAGGCCGCCCTCACGAACAATGTAAACTATATCATCCAGACGGGGGGCACAGCAGTCTGGCAAAACAGCCTCATCTCCTCCGACCGTCTGCAGCGCTGGCAGATGACGGACGGCCAGCTCGCCCTTGTGGATGAACAGCCTCTCGCCAGCATGGGCGAGGCCTCCACCCTGGGGGATTTTCTGAGCTGGGGCGTGGCCAACTACCCGGCGGAAAAATACATGGTCGCCCTGTGGAACCACGGCGGCGGCTCTGTCTCGGGTGTGGAATTTGACGAGCTCTACGGCAGCGACAGCCTCTCCCTGAACGAGCTGGCCGAGGGCCTCGCCGCCCCCGGCGTAACTTTTGAACTCATCGGATTTGACACCTGCCTCATGGCCACACTGGAGACCGCGGCTGCCATCGCCCCCTATGGGAACTACATGGTGGCCTCCGAGGAGTATGAGCCGGGCGGCGGCTGGGACTCTCTGGCCTATCCCCAGTTCATCGCGGACAACCCCGGTGCGGACGGCCTGGCCGTCGGCACCGCTATCTGCGACAGCTACTACGCCAAATGCGCCTCCCAGGGCACAGACGACATGGCCACCCTCTCCGTCACCGACCTGTCCGCCATCCCCGATCTGGTCGCCGCCTTTGACAGCATGGCGGCGGAGATGACAGGCGTGACGCA
>JAHZEH010000318.1:0-355 GCA_019421925.1 Clostridia bacterium | reverse complement strand
CCCCCGGCACCGCTGACGACGTGCTCGACGGTCTCTTTGGGGCGGTCAAGTACGAGGTCGCCGGCAGCAGCCGGAGCGAGGCCAACGGCCTGGCCGTCTTCTTCCCTCTGGGCTACGACCAGAGCACCCTGGAGACCTTCGCCTCCATCACCCCCAGCGCCCAGTATGTGCGCTTCGTCGAGGCGGCCACCGGCTGGACGGCCCCCGAAGGCACGGCGGCGGGCGAGGAGCCGGTGCAGAGCGTTGTGCAGAACAGGGACGAATACGCGGTGGAGCTCTCCACCTCCCTCGACAGCGACGGCTATTTCACCCTGCATGTTGACAACGGCCTGGAGGCGGTCAGCTCGGTGCAGTT
>JAHZEH010000317.1:401-2493 GCA_019421925.1 Clostridia bacterium | reverse complement strand
GACCCGCGACCCCAGAATGAAGGAGCGCAAGAAGTACGGCCTCAAAGCCGCCCGCCGCGCGCCTCAGTTCTCCAAGCGTTAATCTGTTCATTCGTATTGCAAAAGCCCGGAAGCCTCAGCGCCTCCGGGCTTTTTCTGTTTTTCAGGTGCAAAGGGAACCGGCTGCATGGTATAATAATACAATCAACAAAGGTAAGGAGCGACGTCCATGATTTCGCAACAGTACAAGGATATGCTGTCCGGCAAGTCGGTGATCCGCGTGCTCTCGGAGTTTGCCACGGCCCGCGGGCAGGAGATCGGCTATGAAAACGTGTTTGACTACAGCCTCGGGAACCCATCGGTGCCAGTGCCCCAGGCATTTACCGACGCCATGATTGATATGCTGCAGAACAGGAACCCGGTGGAGCTGCACGGCTACAGCCCCAGCCTGGGTATCCCCTCCGTCCGCGAAGCGGTCGCCAAGTCCCTTCACAAACGGTTTGGCATTCCTTACAAAGGGGAGGATATCTTCATGGCGAGCGGCGCGGCGGGCGCGCTGGCTCACGCCCTGCGCTGCGTCACGGTTCCCGGGGACGAGGTGCTCACCTTTGCACCCTATTTCCCCGAGTATAACCCCTATGTCAACCTCACGGGCGCGGTGCTCAAGGTGGTTCCCCCAAATCTGGAGGATTTCCAGATCAACTTCGACGCCTTTGAGGCCATGCTGAACGAAAAGACCATGGCTGTTCTTATCAACACCCCCAACAACCCCTCCGGCGTTGTGTACTCCACAGAGACCATCCGCAAGCTGGCCCGGATTCTGGAGTCCAAGCAGAGGGAGTATGGCCACGATATCTATATCATCTCGGACGAACCCTATCGTGAGATCGTCTTTGAGGGTGTGGACGCCCCCTGTGTCTCCGCTTTCTATGACAACTCCATCATGTGCTACTCCTTCTCCAAATCCCTCTCCCTGCCGGGCGAGAGGATCGGGTATGTGGCCTTCAACCCTGCCTGCGGGCAGTCGGCCATGCTGGCCACGATGTGCGGGCAGATATCCCGCGGTATCGGCCATAACTGCCCCGCCTCCCTCATCCAG
Source organism: Clostridia bacterium (assembly GCA_019421925.1). Lineage (GTDB taxonomy): Bacteria > Bacillota > Clostridia > Christensenellales > CALWSW01 > JAHZEH01. Next base: position 1,415 of record JAHZEH010000317.1, on the reverse strand, counting down.
CTTGCGGTGGCCCGGACGCTGGAACTAACGGCGGATCTGTCCGTGTATGAGACCAACATGAGGCTGCTGTACGGCTGCCTGAAGGAGCTGGGCTTCACGGTGGTCAAACCGGGCGGAACCTTCTATATCTTCCCCAAGGCGCTGGAGGAGGATGCCAAGGCGTTCTGCGAGAAGGCCATGAAATATGAGTTGGTACTGGTGCCCGGCGACGGTTTCGGCGCGCCCGGGTATTTCCGCATGGCGTACTGCATTGATACCGGGAAAGTGGAGCGCTCCCTGGAGGCATTGCGCAGGTTTGTGCATGCGGAATACGGAAAATAGGGGGATCTGTGTGATATGGAAGAGGCCGGGCCTGCCGGGGTCCGGCCTCTTTCTGCCCCAGTTGCGGAGAGGGCGGCGGCTGCAGTATAATTGGGACACTGTGAATTTATAAAGAGAATAGGGGATTGATGCAACATGAGGCAAACGGCAAAGGCGGCGTTTGTCACGACCATTCCGGTGATGCTGGGATATCTGTTCGCCGGGGCGGCTTTTGGATTGCTGCTCCAGGAGCAGGGGTTTGGCGTCGTATGGGCGCTGGCTATGAGCGTGCTGATATATGCAGGCTCCATGCAGTTTCTGGCGATCAATTTTCTGGCGGGCGGATTTGGCCTGCTCCAGGTGGCGGTTATGACGTTTATGGTGAACAGCCGCCACATCTTCTACGGCATTTCCATGATCGACCGGTTTGGCGCCATGGGCAGGAGGAAGGGGTATATGATCTTCTCCCTGACGGACGAGACTTATTCCCTCCTGTGCGCCGCCAGGACGCCGGAGGGCTGCGACCCCCAGAACTACTCCTTTTTCATTGCTTTTTTTGACCACATGTACTGGATCGCGGGGAGCGTTCTGGGGGATGTCGCGGGCTCACTGATCCCCTTTAATACGGCGGGGGTTGATTTCGCGATGACCGCGCTCTTTCTGGTTATCTGCACCGAGCAGTGGCTCGACGCCCAAAGCCATATCCCAGCCCTC
>JAHZEH010000317.1:0-391 GCA_019421925.1 Clostridia bacterium | reverse complement strand
TGGGGGGGATAACTTCGTGCTGCCCGCCATGCTCCTGATTGTCGCCGGCCTGCTCCTGCTGCGCAGCCCTTTGGAAAAGCGCCTGGAAGAGAGAGGAAAGGAGGAGAGTATCCATGAGTAGGAATCTCTATGCGGCGGCAGTGATCGGGGTGGTGGCGCTTGTGACCTTCCTCACCCGGGTGATCCCCTTCCTCTTCTTCGGGGACAAACGGACGGCACCCGGGCCGGTGCGCTATCTGGGGGGGATTTTGCCTGCGGCTATCATGGCGATGCTGGTGGTCTATCTGATGCGCAACGTGCAGGTGCTCGCCTACCCCTACGGTCTCCCGGAGCTCATCGCCTCGGTCTGCGTCGTCGCCCTCCACTGCTGGAAGAGGAACAACCTCATCAG
>JAHZEH010000316.1:591-2509 GCA_019421925.1 Clostridia bacterium | reverse complement strand
GCGCTGGTGGCAGCTGCGGTGTACCTGTTTATCACAGTGGGGATGGTCAAGAGCTCCTTCGACCAGCTCAGGATGGAGGGGGAGTTTGACCGGACGGAGGCAAAGAACAGCCGGCGCACTGAGAAGTTTGGCGCATTCTACTGGCCCATCGTCACGGCGATTTATCTGGGCTGGAGCTTTCTGGCGGACGGTTGGCGCATCACCTGGGTAATCTGGCCGGTGGGAGCGCTGGTTTTTGCGGGTATTGCCGCGCTGCTCAGGCGGGAGAGCTAAGGATATTTGAAAAGGGCCCTGAACGGCTTTCGTTCAGGGCCCTTTTGATAAGGACGGCTATTGCTTTTCCAGTTCCACGGGTGTGAGCAGGCGGATGTTGTTTTTCTGGAACACCTCCACAGCGGCCTCAGGCTGATCCACCCGGAAGAGGATGGCGCAGTCGTTGCCGATGTGGCGCACGAAGGAGTAGAGGTATTCCACGCTGATGCCCGCGTCCCGCAGCAGTTCCAGCGCCACGGCGAGCCCGCCGGGCTGGTCGCAGATGGAGACGGCAAGCACTTCCGTAATGGTGACGGCATAGTTGGCGGCGCGAAGCACGGCCACGGCCTTGTCCACGTCGCTCACAATAGCGCGGAGGATGCCAAAGCTGGTCGTGTCGGCGATGGTGATGGCGATCATGTCGATGCCGTTGTCACCCAGCAGACGGCAGAACTCCGCGAGGCGGCCCTTGCGGTTCTCAATGAAGACCGAGATTTGCTTGATATACATGCCGAACCTCCTTAAGTCGTTGCTTCTAAGACTAGAATACCATATTCCGGACGGTTTTTGCAGGACTTTTTTGGGCCGCGCCCAACTATTTGCCGCCGCCCAACCGGGCTTCCGGGCGGTGGAGCGGAGACAAGGCCTTCAGTCCCGCGTTCCTTATTTGTCGTAGACCTTGCGGTGGTCGATAACGTGCTTGGCCTTGCCCTCGCTGCGCTCCAGGCTGTGGGGCGGGACGAGGGTAACGGTGACGGAGAGGCCGAGCAGGTCGTGGATGCGGCGGGAGAGCTCGGTGCGCAGGCCCTCGATCTTGCGGACCTCGTCAGCCAGCATGTCGGAGGAGAGCTCCACCTGAACCTCGAGGACGTCGAGGTTATTCTTGCGGTCCACAATGAGCATGTAGTAGGGCATGGTGCCCTCCATGGCGGAGAGGACAGACTCGATCTGGCTGGGGAATACGTTGACGCCCCGGATGATGAGCATGTCGTCCGTGCGGCCCCTCAGGCGGCCGATGCGGCGGTGGGTCCTGCCGCAGGAGCAGGGTTCGGGCAGGATGCAGGTGATGTCGCGGGTGCGGTAGCGGAGGGTGGGCATGCCCGTGCGGTTGATGGTGGTGATGACCAGCTCGCCGTATTCGCCGTCCGGGACGGGCTCCAGGGTTTCGGAGTTGAGAATCTCGAAGAGGAAATTGTCCTCCCAGAAGTGGAGGCCGTTTTTCCCCTGGAGGCACTCCATGGCCACGCCGGGGCCGGCGGTCTCAGAGAGGCCGTAGATGTCCAGGGCGTCGATGCCCAGCAGCTCCTCAATGCGCTGGCGCATCTCCTCGGTCCAGGGCTCCGCGCCGAACACGCCCGCGCGCAGGTGAATTTTATCCCTGACGCCCGCCTCCTGGACAGCCTCGCCCAGATGGAGGGCGTAGCTGGGGGTGCAGCAGAGGAAATCGGGCTTGAGGTCCTGCATAAGCATGATCTGGCGGGCGGTGTTTCCCGAGGAGGTGGGGATGACGGCCATGCCGAAGCGCTCGCAGCCGTAATGTGCGCCCAGGCCGCCGGTGAAGAGGCCGTATCCATAGGAGATCTGGGCCACGTCCTCCTTTTTGCCGCCCGCGCAGCCCAGGCAGCGGCAGAAGCACGCCGCCCAAACGTCGATATCATGCTGGGTG
>JAHZEH010000316.1:0-581 GCA_019421925.1 Clostridia bacterium | reverse complement strand
CGTACTCCACCGTCTTTTTCAGACGGTAGAGCTGGAGGGATTCCAGCAGGGAGCGCTCCATGGTTTCAATTTCAGGGTTCCACATGGTCTGGGAAAGTGGCATGGGAAGAAACCTCCGTTCAGACGGTTCAAAAGCCGGGGCTCCGGGGCGGGGCGGCCGGCCCGAGATAACTTAAATGGGGATCAGGCCAGCGCGCGGCCCTCCTCAAAGGCTTTGAGGTTGATATCCAGGAAAGCGGGTTTGACGCAGGCGCGGATGGCGTCCAGCCAAACCTCCTTGGAGAAGGGCATGAGCTTGGAGAGCACGCCCAGGAGCACGATGTTGGCCGCCTTGCCCGTGCCGCACTTTTCGGCGATGCCCAGGGCGTCGATGGCGATGAGGTCGGAGCCATGCTGCAGGCGGTAAAGGGCGTCCGCCGGATAGGGCATGGAGCCCAGGATGACGGGCATGGGCAGGATCTGCTGGTCGTTCATGACCATCTTGCCCCCCTCTCTGAGGTAGGGCATAGCGCGCAGAGCCTCCAGACGCTCAAAGGCGAGCACCACGTCAGCCCCCTTCTGCTCCACCAGGGGGGAATACA
>JAHZEH010000315.1 GCA_019421925.1 Clostridia bacterium | reverse complement strand
CATGGAACAGATATAGTCGTATTGAGGCGTCCCGACGGGCAGCAGCTGGAATCCCTGGGGCAGGGCATATTCCCAGAGGCAGTAGAGCGTCCCGTTATACAGGGCGATGTTGGAGGAGCAGAGCATGGGCGCGCCGTAGCGCACATACTCCGGCGGAATCTTTTCCCGGGTCGCCCCCGAAACAGAGCTGTAAAGGTTCCGCCAGTCCCTGTAGAGCAGCAGGCTGGGATCGTATTGGCTGGTCTCCTGGAAGCGCATGACGTTCACGCTGTCCCGCATGAGCTCACCGGCGAGCTCAGACATGCTGGTATCCATCACCACACTGGCCCGCACCGCCTCCTCGCTCCGCTCCTGCTCCTTCATACCGCTCAACAGCATCGCGCGCAGAGCGGAGTAGAGGGCGTCCCGGCTGTGTTCCGAAGCGCTCATCAGCAGGGATCCGGTGAGGCGGATGCTGTCCAGAGCCTCCTGATCAACAGAACCCATCGCGCCATCCAGCGTATTGGCGTACTGCCTGCGCATCAGCGAGGCCAGGTCGCACAGCTTGACGGCCACAGATGCCTGATCCCCCGACTCAAACCCCGCCGCTACCACAGGAAAAAGCGCCCCCATGGAAGCAGTCACCGCGTCGTAGGCAGCAAAGGCCCTGCCCACAGGGGTCATTCCCAGCAGAGTGGAACCCAGGGTGCCCAGCAGGGCCTTTCCCCCCTCCCACAGGGTGTTGCCCAGAAGATTTCCGTATTCGCTGTAGAGCCCTTCGGCCTGTTTGTTCAGCACCTTGCAGTACTGGGCAAAATCCTCGTTCTGAACATCCTTAAGATATTCCAGCTGTTGGATGAACCCCTCGCCCCAACCGATATACCTCCTGGCGATCCTGTTCCCCTCCACAATACCGGAGGCCAGGGAGGCCCCGGTCAATGTGCTGGACAGGGAGACGGGTGTTTCAAAATCCGACCATGCGGTAAACGCCTTGGTAAGCAGCTCAATCTCCGAGGCCGTCCCCTCAGTCACTTTTGCAATATCCCCCACCAACGCCCCCAAATCGTCCAGGTAGGCCCCCAGGAGCCCGCCCGTCTCCTCCGCCATTCCGTTCTGGAGATTGGCCGCCGGTGCGGACAGGGCCAAAAGGGCCTCCTCCGTCTTTTTCCCGTCCCAATATTTTTCCCCAAAGTAGGGAACCAAAGTCAGAGGATCCACCTCATCCCCAAAAGCCAGCATGGAATACATGAAGGAGTTCCCCCAGTAATCCCCGGCGGAGGAACCCAGCACATCCGCTCGGGTGGGCAAATTCCCGACCATCTCCTGAAACTCCCCCACCACGTTCCAGAGGGTCTCTTTGGGCGCAAAAGTATAGACACAGTTCTCCCGGCACACCCACTGGACATTGAGCAAATAGAACATCTGCTCCAGGGGCAGGACGTCGGCCTCCCCGCCGCCCATCTCCACCTGGCCGGTATACTCCAGGGGAAAAGCCCGGCCATAGGGTTCAGCATACCCTGTCTCCGTCAGGTCCAGATAAATCCGCGCCTCTTTTCGGGACATGTCCACACAAACCCGGTAGCGGTCCCGCGCTAACTCATACGTATTTTCCGCCTCATCATGGTACACAGCGGCCCCGGCAATGGTTCCAATATCGTAAGGGGACATAAGGATGAGCTCCCCATTGTGCAAAACCGCGTCCCAATCCTCCTGTCCGGGGGCATTTTCCGTGAAGATGCTGATCCTGCCCGTCTCATTGACGTCCTCCGCAGCCCCAGCAGCGATCGGGAAAACCAGCTGAAAGAGCAGCACCGCCGCCAGGATTGCGCATAGCCCTCTTTTCTTCATCATAGTCCCGCCTCCTCAATCATCGAAGCCAGCAGGGAGTTGTATCCCCCCAAAAGAGCATCCGAAAGCTCCGGTGTCATCTGCACCAGCCACTCCCCGTTCTCCTTCACCATCTTAACCGTCACCTTAAATTCCCGTGTGGGGACGTCCGGCGCCTCAAAAGCGGCGATCAATGACGAAAGGGCCGCCTCCCTGCTTTCCACCGTCTGGGGGACTCCCTTGAATACGGCGGCCACGTCAATGGAGACCATCTCAGCTGAGACCGTTGCCTCTTCCCCGTTCACCTTGGCGGAACCGGTCTCGGCCTCCATGCGCCCGGCAAGAGCTCCCTGCATCCGGGAGAAGGTAAACCCATCTCCTCCCCCCTGCATCCTGTCGCCAACAGCCTCGCCGTCCTGGGCGGCATATGCGTCGAAAAAAGCCTGGCAGGCGTCCCCCGCCGCTTGGGCCTCAGGGTCGCCGCAGGCGGAGAGCATCAGGGCAAGGATCATTCCCAGCACAATCAACGGGTTTCCTTTTTTCATGTCTCTTCCCCCACTATTAGATAATCACATGAATTTATAAATAAGTTTAGCACCCAAGCATAATAGGCGCAAGCGGTGCGCAGGCAGTTTCCTGGCCCAACAGCTCATTATCCTGGAAGTGCGATCCCGCTCTGGTTTTGCAGCAGACTGAAAAAACCGCAGGCCAAAACACTAAT
>JAHZEH010000314.1:279-2539 GCA_019421925.1 Clostridia bacterium | reverse complement strand
TGGACAGGATCAACGGGGGGGAATACGAAGAGGCCTACGCCCTCCTGTCCATCGACTCCCAGGCAGAATATTCCCTGGAAGATTATGCCGCGCTTCATGAGAAAATATTCAACGGCCTCGGGGTGCTCAACATTGAGCATGACGACGGCGTCCTGGACGAGGCGGAGGACGAGAATCCGGTCTACCGCTATACCGCGGCCTACTGCACATCGGATTACGGCGACCTGGTCAACTCCTTCTCCATGGAACTGACCGCCCAGAGCGGCTCCCTGCGCGTCAAGTGGACGCCTGAGCTCATCCTGCCCGGCCTTGAGATGGACGACAAGGTGTACTCCGTGGTCAGCCGGGCCAGCCGGGGGGAGATCTTCTCCGCCGATGGGGTGCTGCTGGCGGCCAATACGCCTGGACTGACCATCTACGGCGACCGCACCGTCATTCAAAGCATTCCGCGCTTCTGCGCCGAACTCGCCCCGCTGGTGGGGATGACGGCGGAGGAGGTGGAGAAGTGCTTCACCCGCCAGTCCTCCAACCTGGTCACCATCAAGGCCTATCTGCCCACCGACCTGAGCGAGCAGAGCCAGGAGGCCATCGCGGCGGTGGAGGGGGCGGGCATCGAGTCCCGGCGCTTCACCATCTTCCGCACATATCCCAGGGGGGAGGAGTATTTCCATATCATCGGCTACACCGGCGCTGTCACAAAGGAGGAGCTGGACTCCTTCAAGGGCACGGAGAGGGAGGGGCTGTACAACGGCGACTCCATCATCGGCAAGACCGGGCTGGAGCTGGCCTATGAGGACGTTCTGCGGGGCACGGACGGCTATGAGGTCTATCTGGCGGACAGCGAGGGCAACAAGAAGGCGACCCTCTATGCCGTTGAGAGCGTCCAGGGCTCGGACCTGCATTTGACCATTGATTCGGTGCAGCAGACGGCGGCGATGGAGCTGCTCGGCCTTTACCTGCGGGAGAAGGAGTCCGGTTCCATCATTCAGATGGATCCGCGCACTGGGGCGGTGACCACCATGGTGAGCTATCCCTCGGTGGATCCCAACCTGTTTGTGCAGGGAATCAGCCAGGAACTGTGGGATCAGCTCAACTCAGAGGCGGCCACCCAGCCTCTCTTCAACCGCTGTCTCTCCGGCTTGTATCCGCCGGGCTCCATCCTAAAGCCCTTCACGGGCGTCGTTGCCCTCCAGACGGGGGCCATCTCCCCAAATACCAAGTTCCCCTATGAGATCGTCAAGGACAAGTGGACCCCGGACAGGAGCGACTGGGTCTATCCCCCTATCACCCGCGTTGAGAACCGCTCGGGTATCTGCGACCTGTACAACGGCATTGTGTACTCAGATAATATTTACTTTGCCTGGGCGGCCATGGAGGTGGGGGAGGAGGATTTTCTCGGCTACCTCTCCAAGATCGGGTTCGGCGTGCGGGTGCCCTTTGACCTGACGGTTGCCCTCTCCCGTTACAAAAACGAAAAAACGGAGTTCAATATCACATACCTCGCGGACAGCCGCTATGGGCAGGGCGAACTGCTTCTCTCCCCCCTGCAGGCGGCCTGCATGTACAGCGCCTTCCCCAACGGAGGGACGGTGTATCAGCCCTACCTTGTTCAGGCGCGTTATGGCACGTCGGGAAGGGATTATATCCTGGAGGAGGAGACGAGCCCCACGGTCTGGCTGGAGGGCCTCGTTGACAGCGGGAGCTATTCCGCCATTGAGCAGGCCATGGAGGACGTTATGACAATCGGTACAGCCAAGTCGGTGCGCGCCCCCTTCAAGATGGCGGGCAAGACGGGTACGGCTGAGATCGGCAACGACAAAAGCCGGGAGATCAGCTGGCTGGCCACCTATAAAAACGAGGACCCCAAGGACCTGGTGCTTATGATCACCCTGGATACCCCCTCCAATCAGGGCGGCATCAAAACGGACATCGCCCGCATCCTGCTGCGGGTGGAGAGCACCCTGAAAAAGGCCGAGGAGGAGGGTTAAGCTGGCCTTGCAAAACGGTCCGGCAGATGATATCCTTGACAATATCACCATAAATTCTATGCGCAGGGTGCCCGGTGGATCGGGTGAAAAGGAAAAACGGTGAAAAGCCGTTGCAGCCCCCGCTACTGTATGGCTGACGAACCGGCGGAAATGCCACTGCCCCACGGGGCGGGAAGGCGGCCGGGGAGGAGGAAGCCGAGCCAGGAAGCCTGCCCTGCGCACATAGAAGACCCCTGCGGAGGGCGGGACGGTCGTTTGCCGGCGCATGTATT
>JAHZEH010000314.1:0-269 GCA_019421925.1 Clostridia bacterium | reverse complement strand
TCCCGCAAAGCGGGAGGGCTTTTTTGATGGGCGTATGCCCAGGAAAGGATGAAACCCATGAAACTGCAGAAAAACATTTGGAAACTGTTGACTCTGGTTCTGGCGCTGGCTCTGCTGGCCGGATGCGCCCAGAGCGTGCCTGAGGCCACTGCCACACCCCTGCCTACGGCAGCCCAGAGCGAATTGCCCCAGGCCACGGCTGAGGCGCAGGCCTCCTGGCCGGTCACCGTAACCGATATGCTGGGCGGTGAGGTGACGGTGGAGCAGGA
>JAHZEH010000313.1 GCA_019421925.1 Clostridia bacterium | reverse complement strand
CCTTTGCCCAGACGGACGCGCCTTTTACGGAGGACATGCTTGTGGAGGCCGCGACCCCCAAAGCGCCTGTTACGGCCTTGGACGCTTTGATGATCGCGGTCATCGCCCTGGCGAGCTGCGCCCTGCTCTATACAATTTATAACTGGTGCCTGGACAGAAAGGAGCCTTTGCGGAGACCCAAGCGGGTGCTGTGGCTGCTGCTCGGCGGCGCGCTGCTGCTCCGTCTGGTTCTTGCGGCAATTTCGCCCGGCCATCCGGTGGATATCAACTGCTTTGAGAGCTGGAGCAATGCCCTGGCTCAAAACGGGCTTTCCCAGTTCTATACTTCGGGAATGTTCGCCGACTATCCGCCCGGATATATGTATGTCCTGTGGCTGATTGGCAAATTCTGCAATCTCCTGGGTATCAGCCTGTTTTCTGTGATGGGCTCCGTCCTGGTACGGCTGCCCGCAATGCTGGCCGATCTGGCGGTTGCTCTGCTCCTGTACCGCCGGGCAGAGAAGCGGCTGGGACAGACCTGTGCCTATGGCCTTGCCCTGCTGATGGCCGTCAATCCCGTGGCGATCCTCAATTCCGCGGTCTGGGGTCAGGTGGACTCCATTCTGGCGCTGATGCTGGTGGGGGTATTCCTTCTGCTGGAGGACGAGCATCCCGTGTGGGCGGCGGCGCTCTATGGTGCGGCGGTGCTGGTGAAACCCCAGGCCCTGATGGCCGGCCCGGTTTTTGCCATCTGGTATCTGAAACCCTTTTTCCACAAAGGGGAGAGGCTGCGGGGATTCAACCGTCTCATGCTGGGACTGTATGCCGCGCTGGGCGTTATCATCATTGGCGCTCTGCCTTTCCAGGGGACGCAGGGCCCCCTCTGGCTGGTGGAGCGCTATGCCTCGACCGCCACATCCTATCCATACGGCAGCGTCAACGGCTTCAATCTTTTGGCGCTGCTGGGAGGCAACTGGACCGGCCAGGAACAGCTGGTATTCGGCCTCGTCAGCTATAAGACGCTGGGGATGCTGGGCATTCTGATATCCCTCGGCCTGCTCGCCTGGTTTGCAGCGGCCTCCATCCGCAAGGGTAAGTTTTCCCTGCCGCTGCTGTGCGCCTTCTTCCTGACGGGCGTATTCCTACTGGGGCTTAGTATGCTTGCGCGCTCTCTGTTCCCGGTTCGGGCGCTGCTCCTTGCCGCGTTTATTCAGCTGAGGGACCGCAGGCTGCTGCATTCCTTTGCACTGTTCTCGGGAGTCTGTCTGATCAACGTGGGTACCGTGCTGTACGCGACGATCAGCGACTGCTATCATATCATAGGGGAGATGGCGCCCATTGTGGCGGTGTTTTCCCTGCTTACCCTCGCCTGCGGAGGGTATTTCGGGTGGGTGTGCTACGATATCTGCGTCCGGGGCCATGTCTGCGAGGGGCCTGGAGAGAGAAAATGGAATCTGCCGTTTCTGCGGAAGCCGTCCGGGGGACTGGAACAGGGGCGGGAGGAGGAACCAAAAGAGAGGGAAACAATGGCGGAAAATCCGAGGGAAGAGCGGCGCGTGAACCGGGAGAGGGACGCGCTCGAGCGGCTGGCACAGCCCGGAAGAAAGGCGCGCTGGAGCAAAATAGATACGCTGAGCCTGGGGATTCAGACCCTGGTCTACGCGGTTGTGGCCTTTGTCAACCTGGGGAGCACAGAGGTGCCCCAGACCTATTGGCGGGCGGGTGCAGGCGAGACCTTGGTTGTGGAATTCTCCGGGGATGTGGACATCGCCGCGATATGGACCTATGGCGGCATCTCCAACTCCCAGATGGAGGTTTTGACGGTGGACGCCCAGGGTGAGACCAGCCCTGTGGGGACCTTTGATGTGGATTATGACATCATGTACCGCTGGAACCCCAATGAGATATCCATACAGGGAAACAAGCTGATGCTGCGGGCCGTTGGGGAGGTATGGCTCAACGAGGTGGCCTTCAAGGACGGGGAGGGCCGGTTGATTATCCCTTCCTCTGTATCAAAATTGGAGGGGGGGACCTCCATAAACGACGCCGGGTCGGAGTTTTCCCATGTGTTCGACGAGCAGAACTATGTGCCTGAGCGGCCCACCGCCCAGAACGGCATGTATTTCGACGAGCTCTATCACGGGCGCACGGCTTATGAGCATCTCAACGGCCTGGCCCCCTATGAGAATTCCCATCCGCCCCTGGGCAAAATCTTTATCATGCTGGGAATCTCCCTGTTCGGCATGAATCCCTTTGGATGGAGGTTTGCCGGCGCGCTGTTCGGCGTGCTGATGCTCCCTGCCCTCTATCTGCTGGCTCTGGAGATCACCAAGAAGACCAAGTACGCTTTTTTTGCGACCTTCCTCTTTGCGGTGGATTTCATGCATTTTGTCCAGACCCGCATCGCCACCATTGATGTGTTTGTCGTCTTTTTTATCATTTTGATGTACTATTTCATGTACCGCTACTGCGAAATGAACTTTTTCCGGGAGAAGTTCTCCAGGACGCTTCTCCCCCTGGGCCTGAGCGGACTGTGCTTTGGACTGGGAGCGGCGAGCAAGTGGACGGGTATCTACGCGGGCGGCGGGCTGGCTGTGATCTT
>JAHZEH010000312.1 GCA_019421925.1 Clostridia bacterium | reverse complement strand
TCTCTGAAACGGGCGAGATCGGCCTGGGCGTCACCATGGACGGCGCAGCCTTCGGTGCGGCGGGCCCTGCCCACGATGAGGCATGGCCCACCCTCAAGGAGGAGATTGAGGCCGGACTGGCCAACGGCGTGACCGTCAAAGCGGGTACCCTGGAGGAGCTGGCCGCCCAGGCGGGCATCAATGCCGGCAACCTGATCGCGACTGTGGAGGCCTACAATACCGCATGCGCCGAGGGCGTGGACAATATGTATGGCAAGGATTCCCAGTTCCTTATCTCCATGGAGGAGGGCCCCTATTACCTGATTATGGGCCGCAGCACCCAGCTCTGCAGTCTGGGCGGCCTCAAAATCACCACGGACATGGAGGTTGTGGACACGGAGAACGCCGTTATCCCCGGTCTGTATTCCGCGGGCGTGGACTGCTCCGGCAGCATGTACAACAACGCCTATGTGTCCTATGAGGGCGTTACGATGGGCTGGGTCATGACCTCCGGCCGCCTGGCTGGCGAAAATGCAGCCGCCTATGCTGTAAAATAAAATTTCCTGGGAAAACTACTCCGGCGGGGCCATCTCTTGATGGCCCCGCCTCTTTCTGCTAGGATGGAAGAAATATGGGAGAGGGGGGATCTGAGTGGACGGAGGGCAGGAGCGGCTGGTCAGCCAAGCTGCGAGAAGGCTCCTGGAGGCCGCGGCTGAGCTGCGGGGCCCCCAGCACGTTCTGGATACGGCGTTTGAGATTCTGGGCATGCCCATTGAGCTCAGCGACAGGGTGTTCCACAGGATCGCGGTCTGCTGCCCCGAGGGGATCGGCCCGGAGGAGCTGGAGCGCCATGACAAGGGGGATACCCAGTCGTTCCGGCGCTGGATGCAGACAGTGGAGGAGAGCCATGAACCCGTCGTTGACGAGGAGGGGGGATTGCGTTTTCGGGCCATGTGCTATGATGTCTGCCGCAGGGGAGAGCTGGTGGGCCGTCTGACCATTTTTGAGAGCAAACCCTTTGAACCCTTTCACCGGGAGATCATCAAGCTCATGGCCAGCGCCCTGGCCTGCGTGCTGGACGGGGAGGACGTGGGGAGGAGTACCCTGTCCCAGCAGACGATGGACAATCTGGTGCGCAATCTGATCGCGGGCAAGATGAGCTGGAAGGAACTGGAGAAGACGGAGGGGATATTCTCCCTGCCCCAGAAGCAGCGCCGCCGTATCCTGGTTCTGGAGGACGCGGAGGGGTGCAATGCCCAGCTGCCCCTCCTTCAGGACCGGTGCCGGAGGGAGTTGGGGATCAGCGCCCTCATATGGGAAGATTGCCTGGTCTGCCTGATTGAGGGGGACAGGGCCGGTCTGCCGGACGGGGAGCTTCTCCGCTTCCTGGAGGGGGCGCGCCTGCGGGGCGGGCTGAGCCGCTTCTTCCTGGAGCTGCGCCAGCTGCGGGACCATTATCTTCAGGCCCGTTTCGCCCTCCGGTGTGCGGACAAGCGGGGGGCGCCCCTTCTGTCCTATGGGGCCTGCATGGTGGAGGACCTGGTGGCCCACTGCGCTCAGGACCGGGATCCTCTGTCCTTCTGCAGGCCGGAGGTGCTCAGGCTGCGGGAGTATGACGAGGAATACGGCACCGGCTATGTGGCCACGCTGGACTGCTACTGCCAGAACCTGTGCAGAATCACCAGCACGGCCCGGGCCAGCTTTCTCCACTATAACACCATCAAGTACCGCCTCAACAAGATCTTCGAGATCTGCGGGGTTGGGGAGATCAAGGGGAGGGACCTGTTCGAGTTCTGGCTCTCCCTGCGTATCCTGGAGGCGGTGAAGAACTGAGAAAAAGCGCGGAACAGCTTCTGTTCCGCGCTTTTTCCGTCAGCCCTTGAGGGCCAGGTATTCGTCATAGGTGCACATCCTGTCCACCATGCCGGTATCGGTGATCTCGATGACTCGGTTTGCGATGGTCTGCATGAGCTGGTGGTCCTGGGAGGCCAGGAGCACCACGCCCTTGAACTCCAGCAGGCCGTTGTTGACGGCGGTGATGGCCTCCAGGTCCAGATGGTTGGTGGGTTGATCCAGCAGAAGGACATTGGAGCCCTTGAGCATCATGCGGGCCAGCATGCAGCGCACCTTTTCCCCGCCCGAGAGGACCTCCACCGACTTGAGAGGCTCCTCTCCCGAGAAGAGCATGCGCCCCAGGAATCCCCGGATGTAGATCTCCGAGTCGTCCCTGGAATAGGGCCGCATCCACTCGATGAGGTTCTCCCGGTGGCCGTTGAAGAACTCCGAACTGTCTTTGGGGAAATAGGACTGGGAGGTGCTCACCCCCCATTTGAAGGAGCCGGAGTCGGGCTGATCCTCCTCCATGAGAATTCTGAACAGGGCGGTGATGCCCTGTTCACTGCCGATAAAGGCCACCTTGTCCTCCCGGTTCAGCCGGAAGCTGACGTTTTGCAGCACTGGCGCGCCGTCCACCGTCTTGCACAGGTTGTGGACCTCCAGCACCTCCTTGCCGATCTCCCGGTCGGGCTTGAAGCTGACGAAGGGATAGCGGCGGGAGGAGGCGGGGATCTCTTCCACCGTCAGCTTGTCCAGCAGTTTTTTGCG
>JAHZEH010000031.1 GCA_019421925.1 Clostridia bacterium | reverse complement strand
TGGCGGAGTTGGAGGAGCGGGAGAAGGTATGCGGGTTCTTTTCAGACAGGGGGACCCTCCTCAGCTGGGACCGGGCGGATCTCTTTCAGTTCTATTATGATACCATTCCCATCCTGGGGAGCCTTGATTACCTGAGACCCCTCATCAGGCACGAGGATGTACGGCGGGCCATTCTGACGGGGGCCTGCAACCTCTACCACATGGGCGTGCACAACGTCCTGCACGGGAGGGATGGGGAGTGTGTCAAGGGGCTGTATAAGGGGGCCGGCTTTGTGATGCAGGCCCTGCATTTTGAGCAGACAGGGGACTATGTCCGGCAAAAAGCGGCTCTCCTTGGGAAACTGCCCCCGGAGGAGCGGGCGCTGCTGGAAGCTGCGCTGGGCCTCAGAGAGAGAGAAGTGGGGGCCGGAGAGGTGGCCGCCCTGACGGGTCCGCTGCTGGACTGGGCGGCCCGGCTCATAGCGCGATACGGCGGATCGAACCCATAAAAACGCATACATGCAGCAGAAGGGTGCAGCCGGTGGCTGCGCCCTTCTGCGTATCGGGAAGTCAGATATCCTTTCCCGGGGGTTACGAACTGCGGCCGGACGTTTAGCACCAGCGGCGAATAAAAGGAAACCCTTGCCGGGCAAGGGTTTCGGACTGCGGCGTGCATGCCGCTTTGAAGGATTGGAGCGTATGAGGATGCGGCCCTCAGCGATCCAGGCATGGGTTTTGAGGGGCAGAAGAAAGCGGGCGGGCCGTTTTCTTCTGGGCGGGGAGAATTAGTTTTCGGTTTTCTGGGCCTCCAGGTCGGTGGGCTCGTGGAATTCCACGCCGTCGCTCAGGCGAAGAACGGTCTCCAGATGGAACTCGCCCAGCTTGGTGCGTTTGCCGCTGGCGTCGAAGCTGTAGACAGTCTTATCCACAGAGAGGGGGATAAGCTCGGGCAGCTCGCTGGTGTGGAGAGGGGAGACGGCGATCCAGCTGATGCTGCGCTTGCGGGGCTCCCCTTCGGGCTGGCCGTCAGATCCCAGGGCGCCCTCCTGGAGTACTGGTTTACCGGCCAATGTGATGGCGGGGAATTCCCACATGTCCGCCTGGTCATAGGTCAGCAGGGAGTCAAAGGAGAGCTCCACCCGCAGGAACCCGTCCTCCAGCTCAACGCTCTCCAGTGCGACGGTTACGTCCCCGACCGTCTGGGAGACTCCTCCCACATTAAAGAACAGATTTCTGCCGGGTTTGAGGCTGGCCCTTTCCTGGGCGAACCACTCGGCCTCCTCGGCGCTGTCCTTGGGCAGGGTGACTTTCTTGTCCTTCCAGTTATAGCGGAAGATGAAGGGGGTGGCCTCGGGGGCGGGCTCGCCGCTGTCCGGGTCATAGCCGTAGTGGATGGCCTCCACATAGACGAGAGATTCCTCGGGCAGGCTGCTCAGGTCGCGGGCGAGGGGTTGCGACCTGACAAACAAGCTGTAGTCCTCGTTGTTCTCCACGCTTCCAGCATAAGGGAGATCCATGCCGTCCATGCGGATCATGAGGTCATAGTCCAGGGATTCCAGCTTGGTGATGCTTGCGCCCCCAAAGGTGTAGCCAACATAGAGCATACCAGTGTCGGGCAGCAGGGAGAATTCGGAGAGGGTGATGGTCTGGCCCTTGGCATTCTGCTTGCTCAGGCCGATGGGTACGGACTGGGCCTCGATGGCACTGAGGGTCTCCAGGGATTCGCTGATGCGGTTTTGATGGGAGACCACGGCGCCCTCCAGCAACTCGGCCTCATAGCGGTCAAACATGCTTTGGGAGAGCTCGATGGGGAGGGTGAATTCCCCCAGGCTGCCCGTCCGGGCAAAGCCCTCGTCATAGGTGTGCAGGGTTCCCGAGAGGGTGAGGGTATCCCCTGGGGAGAGAGCCTGAGCCCCCGAGAAATCAAGGCGGAAATAGGCCTTGCCCTGCCGGTAGTTGACCTCAAAATACTCCGGTTTCTTTGTCTCCGCCATTTGGGCCGCCTCGCCGCAGAGGACGAGCTCCAGGCCGTTCTGTTCCAGGGTCAGTTGATCCAGGGCGGGCAGGATACCGGAGGGCGCGGGGGACAGGGAGAAATCCAGGGCCAGGCAGGTTTTGCCGCCGGATTCATATTGAAACAGGTTGATGACGGTCAGGGTGTGTTCTCCCGCCTGGGCGCTCAGGTTCACCGCGGCGGCGCTGCCGGAGGCAAACTGCTGCTTTACCCGGTCGGTTACCACGTCTTCGGGCAGTCTGGCCTCGTGGTTCATCTCCTGCCGCAGCTCCCCAAAGACGTTCTGGTAGACGGTCACGGCCACGGCGGCCAGAGCGGAGAGGGCCAGCGCGCCCGCCAGCGCGGCGGCGGCCACGGAGAGGGGCCGGTGCGCCCTGCGGGCTTTGGACTGGGGGAGGGAGGTCAACGCCTGGTCCACGGCGTTTTGAAAGGCCGCGTCCGGCTGGGGGGTATGCTGGCGCAGGAAGGCAAGAAGGCTATTATCGTTCATCATAATCTTTCAGCTCCTCTTTGAGTTGGATGCGGGCGCGGTGGAGGCGGGACTTGACGGTGCCCGCCGGAACGCGCAGAAGGGAGGATATCTCTGAGACGGAGTATTGGCCGAAATAGTAGAGCGTGGCCGCAAGGCGGGTTTTCCTGTCCAGAGAGGCCAGGGCCATGCGGATATCCAGGGCCGGGCCGCTCTCCTGATGGACGGGCAGGGCCTCCGGCAGGGGAAGGTCCTGACGGCGCCTGCACATGGATTTGCACTCGTTGATGAGAATGCGGACCAGCCAGGTTTGGAAATACTGGGGCTGACGCAGGCTGGAAATTTTACGCCAGGCCCGCAGCAGAGTTTCCTGTACGGCGTCCGCCCGGTCCCCCGGCTGTGAGAAATAGGAGGCGGCGATGGAGAAGAGCAGGCCCTCGCACCGGCGGACCAGGACGGAGAAGGCCGCAGCGTCCCCCTGGGCCGCCCGCTGGGCCAACGTGGGGCTCTCCTCCGCCATGCGGACGGAAGTTTGAACAAGTTCCATGGGTTCACTCCTTTGGGACGGCATCCCTGTTTTGTGCACACTCATTAGACGGGACAGGAGGGCTATCGGTTCATATGAAAATCGGGACGGCGCTTTACGCGCCGTCCCGATGGGCCGTCCAGGGGATCAGTCCTGGAGGAAGATGTTCATTTTGACGTATACGTCGCCGCTGCCCAGCGTAACCACCATATCGCCCGGCTGCCAGTGGGCCAGCAGGTACTCCTTGATCTCCGGGAAGGTGGGCAGGTAGAGGGCCTTGCTTCCCGCCGCGTTGATGGCGGCGACCATATCCCTGGCGTGGACGATGCCGGTGTCCACCTCCCGGCCGGGGTAGATGTCGGGCACCAGCACCTCGTCTGCGTCCGCGAAGCAGCGGACATCCCCGCAGAACAGGGTTTTGGCCCGGGTGTAGGAATTGCACTGGAACACGGCGTACAGCTTGCCCTTGCACACGCTGCGCGCCCCCTGGAGACAGGCGGCGATCTCTGCCGGGTGGTGGGCGTAGTCGTGATAGATGGCCACGCCGTCCCGCTCCCCATAGAACTCAAACCGGCGGCGGGTCAGGCGGTATCTGGCGAGGGCGGAGGCAATGGAGGGGAGGGGCGCGCCCAGCTCCAGAGCGGCGGCCAGGGCGGCCAGGGCGTTGACGACGTTGTGCTTGCCGGGGACGGCCAGAGCGATCTCCGTCAGGGGCTTGCCCTGGTTCAGCACGGTGAAGCGGGTAGTGCCGTCGCTGTGAATTTCAATATCCCGGGCGGTGTAGTCCCCGCCGGTCAGGCCGTAGGACACGCAGCCGTGCCCCCGCTCCTCCATGAGTTTGACCACCCTGGGGTCGTCGGCACAGCCGAAGAGCACCCCTTCAGGGGGCATGAGGGCGACGAATTTGCGGAATGCGCTGCAGATGTGCTCCATGTCGCCGAAGTAGTCCAGGTGGTCGTTGTCTATATTGTTGATGATAACATGGGTTGGGTGGATATGCAGGAAGCTCTCCACATATTCGCAGGCCTCGGTGAGGAACAGGCTGCTGTTCCCCAGGGCGATGCCCCCCTGGAGGAAATCCACAAAGCCCCCCACGTGAACGGTGGGGTCAAGTTTTGCCTCCATGGTGATAAGGGCGAGCATGGAGGTAATGGTGGTCTTGCCGTGACAGCCGGCCACCCCCACAACTGTGCCGTACTGGCTGGAGAGCTGTCCAAGCAGCTCGCTGCGCTCCATCTCCGGGATGCCCAGCCGCCTGGCCTCGGCCCGCTCGGGATTCTCCGGCTTGATGGCGGCGGAATAGATCACCATGTCCGCGCCGTGAACGTTTGCCTCGGTCTGGCCGATGGTGACGGGGATGCCCAGTTCGGCGAGCCGGCGGGTGAAGGGGGACTCCCCCCGGTCGGAGCCTGTGACCACATAGCCTTTCTGGTTCAAAATCATGGCGAGGCCGTTCATGCTCGTTCCGCCGATGCCGATGAGATGCAGGCGCTTGCCCTTGAAATCGTCAATATGTAGTGTATTCATCTGGGATACTCCCTTTTCTTAGAATCATTCAATACCACTGTATTGCTTGAATAGCTTCATTATAACCCCAGTCGGGGCAATTCAGCAAGTTTCTGTAGCCAGAGAAATGGAATCCAAATCACGGTATCCGACGGCCGCATTGCCCGCCGCCGGAATCTGTCCGGGATTCCTCCCCCTATCAGTCTCACGGCCATGAAAACTTAAAGAGCTGAAGGCACTTTGTATTGGATGGGGTCCGGGGGCGGGAAGAGCGGCACAGCGATTCCATATCCGGGGGGAGGCGGGGGGCGATCCATGGCAATCCGGAGGGTTGGGAGTTTGGCTCAGACCCAGGGGAGAAGCGCTGCGGACATCCCCCTATGGCGGCGGGCAGGGGGTATTTTTTTAAATATCCGTCCCCCTCCCCGTGATTTCTCTTGCAATTTTAAAAAAGTCGAACTATAATTGGTAGGACTATTTTAACATTCGGAATGAAAGGATGATTCCATTGAACAAGATCAAACGCAGCGAGAGAATCGCGATGATATTGCTCATGCTCGCCCAGCAGCCCAACCAATTGCATACGCTGACCCAGTTCGCGGATCACTTTGGCTGCGCCAAATCCACGCTCTCGGAGGATATGTCCGCCCTGCGCGATGTTTTGGAGGCCAATGGACTGGGGCGGATCGAGACGGTGCCGGGCGCGGCGGGCGGCGTCAAATTTATGGCCGCCTATTCCCAAAAGAGCAATGCGGCTTTCATTCAGAATGTGTGTAAGGAGCTCTCCTCCCCCCAGCGCATCCTGCCCGGCGGCTTCCTCTACACCGTGGACCTGTTTGCCGACCCCGCCTATATCCGCCGCATGGGGGAAATTTTTGCCTCCCTTTATTATAAGGCGGAGCCGGATGTGGTGGTTACGGTGGAGAGCAAAGGCGTGCCTATCGGCCTGATGACTGCCCGGGCGCTGGGCATTCCCCTGGTCATCGCCCGCAGAGATAACCGCGTCACGGAGGGCTCGGTCGTCACGATCAACTATCTGTCCACCGCTTCCAAAAGGCTTCAGACCATGTCCCTGGCCCGCCGGGCTGTCAAGGAGGGGCAAAAGGCCCTCATCATCGACGACTTCACCAAGGGGGGCGGTACGGTCAACGCCATTTGCAGTATGATGAAGGAGTTTGCCGTGACTGTGGTGGGCGTGGGCGTGCTGGTCTCTACGCTGGCCACCGATACCCGTCTGCGGGACTTCCGCTCCCTCATGGTGCTGGACGGGGTGGATGAGGAGAAGGAGACCATTTCCATCCGTCCGGCGGACTGGCTGCTGCAGTGACGGAGCGTGATAAATATTAGACGGGACAGCCCGCCTGCCCGGGACTGTCCGGGCGTGCGGATTCCCTTGACAGAACCCTATCCATTGCCATAGAATAGAGCACTGGAGCGCCAGACAAATGACGCCCATGCAGACGCAGAAATTGGGATAGAGGAGGCAACCATGGGGTTGACGGCTGTGATTATGGCTGCGGGCGCGGGTAAGCGGATGAAGTCCGACCTGCCCAAGGTGCTGCACAAGGTTCTGGGTGTGGAGATGGTGCGCCATGTCATGGCTGCCGCCAGCTTTGGCGGAAAGCCGGTCGTCGTGGTGGGCCACGGCGCTGCGCAGGTCATGGACGCCCTGGGGGACAGCGCCCTCTATGCCTGCCAGAAGGAACAGCTGGGCACCGGCCATGCGGTCATGATGGCCCGGCCCTTTCTGGAGGGCAGAGGGGGATATACCCTTGTCCTGGCCGGGGATATGCCCCTGCTGCGGAAGGAGACCCTCCAAAAGCTATCCGATACATGCCGGGAACAGGGATATGCCGCCATGGTTCTGACCTCCATTGCCTCAGACCCCGCCGGCTATGGCCGGATTTTGCGGGGGGAGGACGGATGTGTGCTGGGTATCGTCGAGGAAAAGGATGCGACGCCCCGGCAGAGGACCATCCGGGAGGTCAACTCCTCCGTGTACTGCTTTGAAACCGGAGCGCTCCTTGCCTCACTGGGCAGGCTGTCCAACGACAATGCCCAGAGGGAATACTATTTGACGGACTGCATCGACCTGCTTGTGGACGCGGGCCAGAAGGTGGGCGCGCTGGTTGCAGAGGACCCCATGGAGTGCATGGGGGTCAACGACCAGGCCCAGCTTGCCCTCTGCGAGGCAGAGATGGAGCGCAGGGCGCGGTAAAAACTGGATTCATTTTCACATTGGCCAGATGAGAGAGATAGATACCCGTAAATAATGGATACATGGGAGGATTCGCGAAAAAATGCAGACCAACAATTATAAGCTCGGCCCCAACATCAAGCTGTTTGCGGGCAACTCCAATCCGGAGATTGCGCAGGAAATTGCACAAATCCTGGGTACGGAACTTGCCAAGGCCTATGTGCGCCGCTTCTCCGACGGGGAGATCGCCGTCGATCTGGGGGAGACGGTGCGTGGCTGCGACGTGTTCCTGATTCAGTCCACCTGCCCGCCCGTCAACGACAACCTGATGGAGATGCTGCTGATGATGGACGCCTTTAAGCGCGCGTCCGCCGGCCGCATTTTCGCGGTAATCCCCTATTACGGCTATGCCCGCCAGGACCGCAAGGCCAGGCCCCGCGAGCCCATTGCCGCCAAGCTGGTGGCCGACATGATCACCATTGCGGGCGCGTCCGGCGTCCTGACCATGGACCTGCACGCCAAGCAGATCCAGGGCTTCTTCGATATCCCGGTGGATCATCTCATGGGCGTTCCCGTTCTGGCCGAGCATTACCTTGAGCGTCACTTCGAGGGCCCCGATCTGGTTGTCGTCTCCCCCGACCTGGGTTCTGTTGCCCGGGCCCGCAGCTTTGCCAAGCGCCTTGACGCGCCCCTGGCCATTATCGACAAGCGCCGCCCCAAGCCCAACCAGATGGAGGTTATGAACATCGTCGGCGAGGTGCGGGACAAGCGTGTCATCATCATCGACGACATGATCGATACCGGCGGCACCTTCCTCGGCGGCGTGGACGCCCTCATCAAGGCGGGCGCCCGCGAGGTCTATGGCTGCGCCACCCACGGCGTGCTCTCCGGCGAGGCGGTCAGCCGCATTATGGCCTCCCCCCTCAAGGAGATGGTGCTCACCAACACCGTGCCCGTGCCTGAGGAGAAACGGTGCCCCAAGATCCGGGTGCTCTCCGCGGCCAACGTCTTTGCCACGGCGATCCAGTTCATCTGCGAGGATCAGCCCATCAGCAAGCTGACCGAGGTTTAATTTCAAGCAGAGGGGCTACAATTGAATGGAATGAGGAAGGGCGGATGAAAAATCCGCCCCTTTTTCCATCCGCCTCCAAGTACTTTTGAGGAGAAAGGATATGTATATTATCGTAGGGCTGGGCAACCCGGACGCCCGCTATGCCCATACCCGCCACAACACGGGTTATCTGGCCGCGGACCTGCTGGCCGGGCGCAACCATATGGATTTTAACAAGCAGGCGTTCAAGGCGGCGGTGGCCGAGGGCTATATCGGCGGGAAAAAAGTGGTCATTGCCAAGCCGGTAACCTATATGAACCTGTCGGGCGAGAGCGTGGTGCAGCTGCTGAACTGGTATAAGATCGACCCGGCGGAGGAGCTCATCGTCCTCTATGACGACATCGACCTGGCCGTTGGGGATATCCGCCTGCGGGCAAGGGGGAGCGCCGGCACCCACAACGGCATGCGCTCCATCATCGGCCTGACGGGGCGGGACGACTTTGCCCGGGTACGTATCGGGATCGGCAAGCCGGCCCCAGGCTGGGATCTGGCGGGTTATGTGCTCTCCATCTTTCCGGAGGAGGAGCGGCCCGCCATGCGGGAGTCCATTACCAAGGCGGCCGAGGCAGTGGAGTGCATCCTGAGCGAAGGGATAGACAGCGCCCAGACCAGATACAACAAGAAACCCAAGAGGGCAAAGCCCCCTAAACCCGAGCAGGAGGGGGAGGCGCCGGAAGCGAAGGAGAATCAAACCGAGCTAAAGGAAACGCAAGGCAATGCCTGATTATCAATCCCTGCTCCAGGTCTGGAGCAGGCTGGAGGAATTCAACCGGCTGAAGGAGTGCACCGCGCAGGGGGAGGGCCCGGGCGCGGTCTTTGGCATGCCCGAGGAGAGCGCCGTCACGCTGTGCGCCGCGCTTCTTCAGGGGGAGAGCGCCCTCGTAATCGTCCAGGACGAGAGCGGAGCCCAGCGCATGGCGGAGGAGCTGGACGCCCTCCTGGGCAGCGCTGTGTACCTTCCGGCCAGGGATTTGCAGCTCCGGGCTTTCGCAGCCAGCAGCCGTGAGCTGGCTGCCACGCGAGTGGCCGCCCTGAGCGCCCTTGTCTCGGGGCGCAAGACCATCTGCGTGGCCTCCGTGGAGTGCGCCATGCAGCGGGTTGCGCCGCCCGAGGTCTTTCGCAGAGCGGCGGTGGAGCTGGAGGATGGGGGGAATACCTCTCTCTCCAGCCTGCCCGCCCGCCTGCGGGGCGCGGGATATGAGAGGGTGGAGAAGGTGGACGCCCCCGGCCAATTTCGATTGGCGGGCGGTATCCTGGACGTCTACCCCTTCGACCGGGAGAACCCCATACGGGCCGAGTTCTTCGACGATGAGGTGGACTCCCTGCGGGTCTATGATCCGGAATCCCAGCGATCCATGGAGAAGCTCCAGCGCGCGGCCATCCCTCCCGCCACCGAGGTCCCACTGACCGGGGAGGCGCTGGAGCGTGCGGGGAGGGCTTTGTCCCCGCTGCGCAGGAGGGGTGGGGGGGAGTATGCCTCCGGCCTGCTCGAAAACTGGGAGAAGGGGGACGCCGAGGGGGCGGTGGAATTTCTGCCCCTGCTCTACGAGCCCGCTTTCCTGGGGGAGTATCTGCCTGGGGATCACAGGACGGTGCTCTTTGAGCCGGGCCGCCTCCACGAATACGCCCAGGAGCTCCATGGCCGCTTTGCGGAGGCCTTTGCCCAGCAGATGGAGCGGGAGGAGGGCATGCTGCCCTGCCAGGGCGAGCTGATGATGGAGCCGGGCGCGCTCTGGCGGGCGGTGGATTCGGGCAGGACCGTCTTCTTCCAGGCCTTCATGCGGGCTTTTGAACCGCTGCGCCCCAGGGCGATCTTCCGCATAGAAGCCCATGCCTCCCCCCAATATTCCGCCAACCTGCCCGCGCTGGTCCAGGATATCGCCCAGATGAAGGAGCGGGGCACGGCGGTTGTGATCTACGCGGGCTCCCGGGCGGAGAAACTGTGCGCCGCCCTGTCCTCCCTGGGATGCGAGATGGCGCTGGCCCCCTGGCTCAACCGCGGCATGGTCGAGCGGGAGGCTATTATCCTGGCCCAGGGCCTGCGCCGGGGCTTTGAGTGCCCTGAGCTCAAGCTGGCCGTGTTCTCTGAGGAGGATGTGTACGGCAGCCGCAAGAGGGCGGTCAAGCAGGCGAGAAAGAAAAACGTCACCAGGATTGATCTCTTTGCCGACCTTCAGATCGGCGATTATGTGGTGCATGAGGCCTACGGCATCGGCGTATTCAAGGGTATTCAGACCCTGAGGAGCGACGGCAGGGACCGGGACTTCATGCAGATTCAATACTCCGGCACCGACAAGCTCTATGTGCCCACGGACCAGCTGGACAGGGTGCAGAAATACATTGCCGCCGGGGAGGACAAAACGCCCAAGCTCTCCCGCCTGGGCGGCCAGGAGTGGGGCAAATCCGTGGCCAAGGTGCGGGCCTCCGTCAAGGAGCTGGCCTTTGACCTGGTGGCCCTCTATGCTGAGCGCAAATCCCGCCGGGGATACGCCTTCGGGCCGGACACCAACTGGCAGAGCCAGCTGGAGGACAGCTTCCCCTTCGAACTCACCCCCGATCAGGCCCGGTGCGTCGAGGAGATCAAGCAGGATATGATGAGAGCCGCGCCCATGGACCGGCTGCTCTGCGGCGACGTGGGTTACGGCAAGACTGAGGTGGCGGTGCGGGCCGCCTTAAAGGCGGTCCAGGACAGCAAGCAGGTGGCGTTTTTGGCCCCCACCACCATATTGGCCCAGCAGCACTACCAGACGCTGTGCAAGCGTTTCGCCGGATTCCCGGTGAACGTGGAACTGCTCAGCCGCTTCCGCACGGCCAAGCAGCAGCGCGAATCCATCGCCCGCATCAGGGCGGGCATCTCTGACGTGGTGGTGGGGACCCACCGCCTGCTGGGCAAGGACGTGCAGTTCAAGGATCTGGGCCTGCTCATTGTGGACGAGGAGCAGCGCTTCGGAGTGGGCCACAAGGAACAGATCAAGAATATGAAAAAGGATGTGGACGTGCTCACGCTTAGCGCCACGCCCATCCCCCGCACGCTCCATATGTCCATGGTGGGCATCCGGGACATGTCCGTCATCGAGACCCCTCCCGAGGCCCGCTATCCTGTCCAGACCTACGTCATGGAGTACTCGCACGCCCTGGCGCGCGACGCTGTCGCCAAGGAGGTGGGCAGGGGAGGACAGGTCTACGTGCTCTATAACCAGGTCAAGAGCATCGAGCGGTTCTGCGGCCAGCTCCAGGAGCTTCTGCCCGACTACCGCTTTGCCGTGGCCCACGGGCAGATGCCCGAAGGGAAGCTGGAGAGGACCATGCTGGCCTTCATGGAGGGGGAATACGACGTGCTCGTGTGCTCCACGATCATTGAATCCGGCCTCGACATTCCCAACGTCAACACGATCATCGTATGCGACGCCGACAGGATGGGCCTCTCCCAGCTCTATCAGCTCCGCGGCCGCGTGGGCCGCTCCAACCGCCTGGCCTATGCCTATCTGACCTTCCGCAGGGACAAGGTGCTCTCGGAGATCGCCGAGAAACGCCTGTCCGCCATCCGGGAGTTTACCGAATTCGGCTCGGGCTTCAAAATCGCCATGAGGGACCTGGAGATCCGGGGCGCGGGCAACCTCCTGGGAGCCCAGCAGCATGGGCATATGGGCGAAGTGGGCTATGACCTGTACTGCAAGCTGGTGGAGGAGGCGGTCCGGGAGGCCGCCGGGGAGCCGCACGAGGCGGAGATAGACACGCAGATCGACATCCCCATGACCGCATACATCCCCGGCAGTTATATCGCGGACGAGTCCCAGAGGCTGGAAATTTACAAGCGTATCGCCTCCATCGGGAACCGGGAGGACATGATGGACGTCCAAGAGGAGATAGAGGACCGCTTCGGGGATATCCCGGTCCCGGTGCAGGGACTGCTGGATATAGCCTGCCTCAAGGGATATGCTAAGGCAGCCCGTATCACTGCGCTGACGGTGCGCCCCGGAATCGCCCGCATGAAGCTCTCCGGGGATGCGGCCATGGACGGCGGGGCCCTGATCGACCTGATGGGCGAGTATAAGGGGCAGGCGACGTTGTCGGCGGGCAGTCCGCCCGAGATGTCTCTGCGGTGCAGGAACGCCGACCTGGCGCAGACCTGCGCCAGGTGTGAGCAATTTATTCAGAAAATATTCATTTGCATAAGGCATGGCGATTGAGTATAATGTTAAATGGTCTACGTGCGGGTTTTCGCCGGGGGGCGCCCGCCGTAACGCCGATACGTGAAGGGAGAATGCACAATGGCATTTTGGAAAAAGTTTGCAAGCCTTGCCCTTTGCTCCGCAATGGCGCTGGGGCTTGCGGCCTGTTCCGGCGGCAAGGACACCGTGGTGGCGACAGTCAACGGCACGGAGATCTATCGCTGGGAGGTGGACAACCTTCTCGAGCAGAACCGCGAGGCATACGAGGGCACCTCGGGCGTGGATTTGGATGATCCGGCCAACAAGGAGACCCTGCGGGCCTATCGCGAGTATCTCCTCAACCTATTGGTGCAGGACACGGCAGTCAATATCAGGGCCCGGGAGATGGGCTATGATTTGACGGACGAGGAGAAGGCCGAGGTGGATGCCGAATACGACGCCATGGTTCAAAAGAACATCGAATATTACATGGAGAACAACTTCAAGGGCCAGGAGGACGCGGAGCAGAAGGCCCGTGAGGAGTACGAAAAATCCCTGGCGGAACATAACCTGACCGAGGAGATCCTCCGCCAGAATATGTACGACCAGAAGATGCGCCTCAAGCTCTCCGACACGCTCTATGCCGAGGTGGCGGCCGGGGACGATGCCGTCCAGCAGGCGTATGAGGAGCGCGTAGCCGAGGACAAGGCCAAGTATGAGAACGACCTGGAGGCCTATGAGACGGCCAATGCGGCGGACTCCATCTCCGTGTTCTACCATCCCGAGAATTACAAGCGCTTTAAGCATATCCTGATCCCAATGCCCCAGGAGACCACGGACAAGCTCGACGAGCTCTACGCAGAGCGCGCCAAGCTGGTCACAGAGGCCTCCGCCCTCTCCCTGACCAAGGGGGAGGAGGACAACGCCGTCATCAGCCTGCGCGTCCAGATCCGCGACCTGGACGAAACCATCGCTTCCGTCAAGGCGGAGGGACTTGCCAGCATTCAGGCCAAGGCTGAGGAAGTCCTGAAGAAGGTGCAGGAGGGGGAGGACTTCGACGCCCTTATCGATGAATTCGGCGGGGACGAGCAGATGCAGGCCTATCCCTATAAGCAGTACGGCTACCTCATCTGCCAGAAGAGCACCG